>JAMOVV010000206.1 GCA_027067385.1 Desulfarculaceae bacterium | reverse complement strand
ACTTCCTCGGCCACGCATTGCCGGCAATCCTCACCCTGGGGGCGGTGGCAGCTACGGCACTCAAAGGTGCGGATGGCCAGCTCGGGATGCCACACCGGCTCGATGGTCTTGGGCGCCACCTCCAGGGCACCGCCGCACTGGGGACATTGTAAAAGCTCGGCGAATCGAAATTTCAAAACGTAGGTCCTTTTTCCGCGGGCCGCACCCCGGTCCGCCGGTCACAGCGGCCGCACCTGCCCCACCGGCCGGCAACGCAGTTGCCGCTCCCGGCATTTTTCTAAAAACCCCCGGTAGTACTTCTCCCGGCCGGCGATGATCCCGGGGTGGGTGTTGAGCACCATGGTGCCGCCCAATCGCTGGAAAACTACGGCCACCTGCCAGGTCTCATCCAGCGCCTCGGCTTGGTCCAGGTGGCGGTCCCGGAACAAGCTGTCGTCTTGCAGGGCCAAGGGGAACTCCACCAGCGGCAGGCCGGGATAAGCGTAGGGCGCTGGAAAGCCGCACCCCGGGCTGGTTACCGTAAAGACCGGCAGGGAGCTGTCGGCCCCGATGCCCAACTCGGCCACCACGGCCAACAGCCGGGACGAGGCGCTGAGGGCCGGGGAGCGAAAGAGCACCGGCCGGCGCCCCAGGTCCCGGATGGCTCGGCGTAAAATGGATTTTATCCTGGCCGCCGGACGATAGGCCAGGGCCGGGTCGTGCCAGAGACCGTGCAGGCCGATCTCGTGGCCCTGGGCCTCCCAGGCCGCCAGGCGTCCCTGGTCCAGGCGGTAGGGCCCCCGGGTCAGCAGGTTGAGGGTGGAGCTCACCCCGGCCTCCCGCTCCCAGGCCAGCACCCGGTCGCAGTCATGCCAGCACTCGGCCCAGTCCAGGTCGTGGGTCAGCACCACGTCGGCGTTGGTCTTGATGGGCGAGGCCGGCAGGTCGGCCAGGCCGGGGCAAGGATCGTTCTTGACCAGGCCCCGGGTCTGTTTCAAGGCGCTCAAGACCAGGCGACCGGGCCTCCCGCCGCGGCGCAGAAACACCGCCGCCGCCAGGCGAAGGTAGCGCGTGGCGGCCGGGTGTCGGTGGCAGCGCAGGCGCCGGCGCCAGGGCTCTGGCGGGTCAAAAGACGGCTGGGGCGCGGAATCAGGCACGGGGACGCATGTCTTTATGCATGACATAATACTGGCGGTTGAAATCCATATCCAACCACATGGCAAACATGGTCGAATGCATCCCGCCGATAAAGCCCACCGCACAGACCAAGAGCCAACCGGTGGGTATCCTGACGCCGGTGGACATGCTCCAAACAAAGAAGGCAAGCCCCAAAACAACCGAACAGGTTATGAGAAAACCACCCATGCAGTAAAAGAGGACCAAGGGGTGGAAGTCGTACAGCACGTACTTGATATAGAGCCGTTTGAAAAACAGGCGCACCAGCAAGAAGGATATGGTGAACACCACCCGCCCGATCTTGATGCCCGATTGCTCACCCACGTTGTAGACCGGGGCCACCGGCACGTCCATTACCCGGAAGTTGTAGATGTTGAGCTTGACCAACATATCGTTGGGCATGCCGTAACGGGGATATATCTTGTCCAGGTCTATGGTCTGTAAAACCCGGAGACTGGCGGCGGTGTAGCCGGTTTGGCTGTCGGAGACGTGCCAGTATCCCGAGGCGATCTTGGTGAGCAGCGAGAGGATGGAATTGCCGAACAGGCGCACCTTGGGAATCTTGCTGAGCACCTGGGGAGTCACCAGGCGGTTGCCCTTGGCATAGTCCACGATGCCCTCGACCACCGGCTGCACCACGGCCCGCAGGTTTTCCGGGTCCATCTGGCCGTCACCGGCCATCACCGCGGTGACGTCTATGCCCTGGTCCCGGCACCATTTGTAGCCGGTGGCAATGGCCGCGCCCACCCCGCGGTTGACCTCGTGGTCGATGATGATCAGCCGCTCGGTCCAGGGCTCTTGACCAGCCAGCTCCCGCAGCACGGCCTCGGTGCCGTCTTGGCTGGCGTCGTTTACCACCACGGCGAAGTCCACGAACTCCGGCAGGGTCTGCACCACCCGCGCCACCAGGCGCTCGACGTTGTACGAGGGAATGACCACGGCAATGGTCTTGTCATCTATCATTATGGCTATCTCCGCCGCGCTGGCGGCGACCGGCCAGTATCCGGCCCCATGGCCGGAGGTCGCCGCCATGGCCCGGCCCCTGGTCACCCGGGTGGTTTTTAGTCTCCCCGCAAGGCAAAATCCATGACCTTGACGCCGGCCTTGGCCACCCGCGCGATATCGCTGAAGCTGCGAATTTTTTTCAAGTGAGACATTATATACACCGGCCGCAGGAAAAAGGCCCGGTGGGCCCGCTTGCTCCAGAGCCCCAATTGCTCCGACGACAACGAACAGAAATCTTCCGAGTACAGCCCCTTGACGTGCAGGTCGCTGAGCTGCAGGGAGTAGTCTTCCAAAAGCTCGGGATGTTTCTGGGCCACCTGGTTGAAGATCGGGGTCCCGGGATACGGGGTCATGATCCCAAAGGTGACCGTGGTGGGCTTGAGCTCGATGGCGAAATCGATGGTGCGCCTTATGGTGTCTTCGGTCTCGCCCGGGCACCCCAGCATGAAATGGGCGTGGGTGTCCAATCCGATCTGGCGGCACCACCCGAAAAGCTGGCGGACCTGCTCCAGGGTGATACCTTTCTTGATAGTGTCGAGTATCTCCTGCACCCCGCTTTCCACCCCTATCTTGAGGGTGTGGCATCCGGCCCGGTGCATCAGCTCCAGGTCTTGGGGGCCCACCGATCCGGTCTTGGCGCTGCAGAGCCAGGTGAGGTCCAGTTGCCGGTCGATCATGGCCTGGCAAATCTCGCGATTGCGGGTGCGCAGGGCGGTGAACATCTCGTCGCGGATATAGACTTCTTTATAGCCCTGCCGGGCCACGCGGGTGAAGCCCTCCAACACGTTGGCCGCCGAGCGCCCCCGCACCCTCTTGCCGTAAAAAGCCGGCGACATGCAGAAGGTGCACTTGCCCGGACAACCCCTGGTGGTGAGATCGGTTACGTACGGATAACGCTTTACCGCGGGGTTGAAGTATTTACTGGACTGGTTCAGCAGGGACCAGTCCACCAAGGGCAACTGGTCCAGGTCTTGTATCAGGGGATAGGGCGGGTTCACCTTTGGCTGCCCCCCCTGCTTAAACCCCAGCCCGGCCACCCCTTGCCAAGAGGCGTCGCCTTGGGAGTACAGCCGGATAAAGTCCCGGAGGGTGAACTCCGCCTCTCGCTGCACGATGAAATCCACCGACTCGGCTTTTAGGGCGAATTCGGGCATAAAGGTGGGCAACGAGCCGTAAATCACCGTTTTGATATACGGATTGGCCCGTTTCAAAATGGCCAGTATCTGCTTGTCCTCACTGAAGGTCATCACCGAGGTGAGCAGGATCAGCATGTCGAACTCGCCGACTTGTCTCTCCAGCCGGGCCATGGTCATGCCCTGCTCAGCTAGGGCATCAATTATCCTGACTTCATGGCCTTGATCGCGCAGCAAAGTGGCCAGGATGAGCAGGGGATGGGGAGGGGTCATGGCCCCGCCCACTCGTTTGCCCTTGCACCAGCATCCATAGATGGAGTCGCGCACCACGTTTTCCGTGGTGAGGCTGGGCGGATTTAGAAACAAAAGTCTCATGACCGTGCCGGCTTCCTGGTATCACTGGTCAAGTTCGCGGATATCAAAGAAACGCGAAGCCTGGGAATAGGTGGTGTTGCCGCGCGAAACTACCTTGAGCAACACGCGCCGCAAGGCTTGGGCCAAGGGTAGAGCCAGGCCGGCCAGGGAGGCTATGGCCCGGAAAATAATAAATGTGGCCGGGTTGAAAGTCATGCTTGCCTATGTGGGGCGACAGTCACCGGGCGGTTGATATGCTGCCGTACTCGGCTGTGCCTGGAGCGTTGCAGAGCGACAAAAACTGGATACGGGCCGCCATTGCTTCTTAACGGATATGGCTAAATTGACTAAGTAATTTAACAAATTAAATAAAACCTTGCAATAAGGAATTGAGAGTAACGGCCGATTGGACGCCCGGCGCCTAGGCCGCACCCGGCCAACCCCCGCCGCGCCGGACGCTTGGCCCGCATTAATTTCACCGACCGGCGGCGGGCCTTTACCCTCCACATTTTATGGTTCTAGCGCGCCCGCTAGTGGCTGATTATTGTCGAAAAACAATCTAAAAACCTCATTGATCGCCGGCTTAGGACAAAATGTTTAATTGACCTCTACAGCACGCAGGGGCTATTATTTTAGATATGTGACACATTGCTTCTTGGGTAGTTTCATCCTGCCTTAACTATAACATAGAGGCAATAAAGCTCATATTTGCCGCTTTCCGGGTTGGCTATGGGGAGAAAGCACGATATCCCGGGCACCAAGGCGGCTAGGGGGTCCGCAAAGCCATAATAGAAGTGATAACCAATATAAAAACGCGTGTTTTTATTTTGGGGCAACGCGGCAAGGGAGTGAAAATAATGTCCGTCACCGGCTTGAAAAAAGCGGCGACGACCTTGTTGGCGATGGGCATCGCCTTTTTCCTTTTGGCCAACGGCCACGCCCGCGCCGAGGAGTTGACCCAGCAGGAGCGGGAGTACCTGCGCAAAAAGGGCGTGGTTACCTTTATCAGCCAGACCCACTACCCGCCCTTTGAATACTTGGGAGTCGATGGCGACCACACCGGCATGACTATCGAGCTGGTGCGCTGGATCGCCACCCGTTTCGGCTTCAAGACCCGCTTTATCGACACCGACTTTAAACACGCCCAGGAGGCGGTGCTATCGGGCAAGGCTGACGTAATCACCAGCCTGTTTTACAGCAAAAAACGCGACCAGGTATTTGACTTCACCCGGGTGATATTTCGAGTGCCCGCCTCTATCTTCGTGGCGGCCGACCGACCTGACATCAAAAGAATCGAGGACCTCAACGGCAAGATCATCGCCATCCAGGCCGGTGACTATGCCCAGGAATTTCTGGAAGCCCGTAATATTAACTTCCAAGTAGTTTGGACCAAGAGTTTCGCCGAGGCCACCGACCTGGTCATCGCCGGCAAGGCCGATGCCATTATCGGTGACGAGCAAATCGTCCTTTACCATATATATTCCAACAATCTAACTAAGTTTATCAAAAAAGTGGGCCCGCCGCTATACACCGGCCAAAATTGCATGGCGGTGAGGCATGGTCAACATATCCTGCGCAGTATACTGGACAAAGGGATAACTCTGGCCATGCGGACCGGTACTCTGGCCCGGATCAACGCTACTTGGCTGGGCGTGCACTACCAGGGCAAGTCTTTCATCGGCCGTTACCTGACCTACTTCCTGTCCGGGGCGGGGCTCTTGGTTTTGCTGGCCCTGTTGGTCTGGATATGGAACATCCGCCTGCGCAGCCAGGTGGCCAAGCACACCAAGGCCCTGGCCCGCTCGGAAGAAACCCTCAAGGCCATTTTAGACAAATCCCCCCTGGGCATAGGCCTAATCAGGAACCGGGTGTTGTGCTGGCACAACAAGGCCATGGAAAACATGCTGGGCTACGAGCCGGGCGAGCTCGACGGCCGGGACGCCACTGATCTCTTGCAAAACCCGGACGAGCTCCGCCGGACCAATACCGCGGTGAGCGAATCCCTGCTCCACATGGAAGACGCCAAGGTGAGCGCCCGTTGCGTACGCAAAAACGGCGAGATTTTTGACTGCATGCTGCACTTCGCTCCTCTAAGCCGTGCCGACACCACCATGATCGTCATCGCCCAGGACGTGAGTGAACAAAAACAAGCCGCCGAGGCGCTACGCAAGGGAGAGGAGCAGTTCCGGTTCCTGGCCGAAAGCATGACGGACATTATCTGGACCACGGACCTAAATTTCCGTAGCACCTACGTCAGTCCTTCGGTGGAAAAGATGCTGGGCTTCACCCCCGAGGAACGCAAGCGCCAATCCTTAGAAGAGATAATCACCCCGGAGTCTTTGAAGCGGGTTTACGAGACCCTGGCCCGGGAACTGCGACACGACGCCAGCCAAGATGATCCAGACCGTTCGGTGAAGATAGAGGTGGAATACTATCGCAAAGACGGTTCCACCCTGTGGATGGAGAGCGTGGTCAAGACGATCCGGGACGCCGATGGAAACATCATCGGTCTGCACGGAGTGTCGCGCGATATCTCTGATCGCAAAAAGGCCGAGGAAGAAAGGGACCGCCTGGAGTCCCAACTGCGCCAGGCCCAAAAGATGGAAGCCATCGGCACCTTGGCCGGAGGTATCGCCCACGACTTCAACAACATCCTGGCCGCCATCATGGGCTACTCGGAGCTGGGGCTCGACGCCGCCCGCCTGGGCAAGCCCACCCCCAACAAGCACGAACAGGTGCTAAAGGCGGCCGAACGCGCCAAGGGCCTGGTCCAGCAAATACTCACCTTCAGCCGCGAAGTGGCCTTTGAGCTGAAGCCGCTGGACATCAATCGCGAAATCGCCAACACCGTACCGATCATCGAGCGCACCATCCCCAAGATGATCTCGGTGGAGCTCCACTTGGCCTCGGACCTGCATCTGGTCAGCGGCGACGCCAACCAGATCGAACAGGTCTTGCTAAACCTGGCCAGCAACGCCAAGGACGCCATGCCCGACGGGGGCAAGCTGGTCATCGAGACCGCCAACGTGACCCTGGACGAGGAATATGTCAACAACCACCTGGGGGCCACCCCGGGGGAATACGTGTTGATCACCGTCTCGGATACGGGCCAAGGAATGGACAAGGAATCCCTGGAGCACATCTTCGAACCGTTTTACACCACCAAGGAGGTGGGCAAGGGCACCGGCCTGGGACTGGCCTCGGTCTATGGCATAGTCAAGAGCCACCACGGCTATATCTCCTGCTACAGCGAAATCGGCATCGGCACTGCCTTCAAGATATACCTGCCCATGCACCAGGCCGACGGCCGGCCCCACGAGACCGTCAAGGTCGACTCCGACATGCCGCCCCAAGGCAACGAGACCGTTCTGCTGGTCGACGACGACCCCTCGCTGCGGGAAATCGGCCGGGAGGTATTCACCCGCAACGGATACCAAATCATCACGGCCGCCAGCGGCGAGGAGGCCTTGAACATCTATCGAGAACGGGGCCGCTCCATCGACCTGGTGGTGCTGGATATCAGCATGCCCGGCATGGGCGGCTACAAGTGCCTCCAGCAACTCCTGGAGATTGACCCGGACACCAAGGTGGTAATCGCCAGCGGCTATTCGCGCTACGGCCAGATGCAAGACACCCTGGAATCCGGCGCCGTGGGCTACATCGCCAAGCCCTTCAAGATGGCGGAGTTGCTCAAAATCATACGCGAGGTCCTGGACGCTTAAACCCGGCCGGCAACCGCGTGGTCCGCCGCACAGCCCCGCCCCGACCTTTATCGGCGGATTTCGCCCTCCGGCCATTGCCCACCATTCCCGCATTGACGTCCCAAAGTCCCCGACGTTAAAATGTTGGCACCTGATTCCACTTAGCGCATGAATACGAGGGTGCTTTATAATCCACCGGTTCACGGCCGGCCGTGGCGCGGGGCCTTGACAACGCCGGCAATACAATCCGGTTCCGAGTGAGGATCCGCTGGCGGGTGGCCGCCAAGGCAGGCTCAATACCAACAGGAGGGAAGAGATGAAAAAGATCGATCGCAGAACCTTTATCAAGGCTGGTGCGGTGGCGGCCGGCGCCACCATGCTCCCGGCCGGGGCCACCCGGGTCTTGGCCGCGGCGGCGCCCATTAAACTCACCTATTCCTGCTTCTTCCCGCCCACCCACATCCAGTCCAAGCTGGCCCAGGCCTGGTGCGACGAGGTGAAGAAACGCACCGGCGGCAAGGTAGTGGTGGAATACTACCCCGGCCAGACCCTCACCAAGGCCAAGCAGGTCTACGGCGGGGTGGTGCAAGGCCTGAGCGACATCGGCTTCTGTCTCTTTGCCTACAACCGGGGCCGCTTCCCCTTGATGGAGGTGGTGGACCTGCCCCTGGGCTACACCTCGGGCAAGATCGCCACCCAGGTGGCCAACGCGGTGCAACAGAAATACCAGCCCAAGGAGCTCAGCGACGTAGAGGTGATGTACCTGCACGCCCACGGTCCGGGCCTGCTGCACACCAAGGACAAGCCGGTGCGCAAGATGGAGGACCTCAAGGGCCTCAAGATCCGCAGCCACGGCACCACCGCCAAGGTGGTCAAGGCCCTGGGCGGCACCCCGGTGGCCATGCCCATGCCGGCGTTGTACCAGGCCCTGCAGCGGGGCGTGGTGGACGGCGGCCTGTACCCGGTGGAGGTGAACAAGGGCTGGAAGATGGCCGAGGTGGTGAAGTTCTGCACCGAGAATTTCTCCAACGCCTATACCACCACCTTTTACGTGGTGATGAACAAGGACAAGTGGGCCAAGCTGCCCAAGGAGGTCCAGGCCATCATCCGCCAGCTCAACCAGGAGTGGATTCCCAAGCACGGCGCGGCCTGGGACTCCAGCGACGCCGAGGGGCGCAAGTTCATGCTGGCTAAAGGCCGCAAGTTCATCGCCCTGTCGGCCGCCGAGTCGGCCCGCTGGAAGAAGACCACCGACCCGGTGCTGGGCGAGTATGTCAAGGCGGCCGCGGCCAAGGGCGTGCCGGCCGCCGAGGCCCTGGCCTTCACCCAGCAGACCCTGGCCAAGCTGAACCGTTAACCCGCCACCAACCGTCCACCCCGGCCCCGGGCGGCCGGGGTGGACGCCGTATTAATAAAGGAAAACACCTTTGGGCGCATTGCAAAAGGTGGTCGACACCTTGGTCGGCCTGCTCAAACGTATCGGCGGCGTATGCCTGGTGGGCATGATGGTGGTCACCTGCGTGGACGTCATCTTCCGGGCCATGGGCAAACCCATCTTCGGCGCGGTGGAGATCGTGTCTTTCATGGCCACCCTGGTGCTGGCCTGCGCCATGCCCCAGACCCACGTGGAAAAGGGCCACGTGGGGGTGGACCTGGTGGTGCGCAAGTTGGGGCCGCGCACCCAGGCCATCACCGACGCCATCACCGGCCTGTTGGCCACGGTGGTCTTCGCCCTGGTCTGCTGGCAGATGCTGCTCTACGCCCTGACCATGCGCCGCACCGGCGAGGTGTCCATGAGCCTGGAGTTCCCCACCTACTACCTGGTCTTCGTGTTGGCGGTGGCCTTTGGAGTGCTTAGCCTGGTGATCTTCATCGACGTGGTCAAAAACGTCAGAAACGCGGTGGCCTCATGAGCCCCACCCTCATCGGCGTATTAGGTATTGTCATCCTGGTGCTGGTGATCTTCACCCGCATGCCGGTGGCCTACGTGATGACCCTGGTGGGCTTTGCGGGCTTTTCGGTATTGGTCTCGGGCAAGGCCGGGCTGCAGCTCTTGGCCCGCGATTTCTACGAGGTCTACTCGTCCTACGGGCTCACCATCATCCCCCTGTTCATCTTCATGGGCCAGATCGCCTTCAACGCCGGCATCAGCAGCCGGCTCTACGACTCGGCCCACAAGTTCGTCGGGTCCTACCGGGGCGGGCTGGCCACGGCCACCGTGTGCGCCTGCACCGGCTTCGGCGCGGTGTGCGGCTCCTCGCCGGCCACCGCGGCCACCATGGCCACGGTGGGACTGCCGGAGATGAAACGCTACGGCTACGGCGATGAGCTGGCCGCCGGCTCGGTGGCCGCCGGCGGCGGCCTGGGCATGCTCATGCCCCCCTCGGTGGTGCTGATCGTCTACGGCATCCTCACCGAGCAGTCCATCGGCAAGCTGTTCGTGGCCGGCATCGTACCGGCCATCTACATGACCATCTGGTTCGCCCTGGCGGTGTGGGTCTACTGCCTGCTCTACCCCCAGCAGGGGCCGGCCGGGGCCAAGTATTCCTGGGCCGAGCGCTTCGCCTCGCTCTTTGGCACCCTGGAGACCCTGGCGGTCTTCGTGCTGGTCATGGGCGGCCTGTTCCTGGGGGCCTTCACCCCCACCGAGGCCGGCGCGGTGGGCGCCGGGGCGGTGACCCTGGTGGCCCTGGCCCGGCGCCAGCTTAGCTGGGCCGGTTTTGTCAAGAGCGTGTACGAGACCCTGCGCACCTCCTGCATGGTGCTGCTGCTGGTGGCCGGCGCGGTGATCTTCGGGCACTTCTTGGCGGTGACCCGCATCCCCTTCAACCTGGCCCACTGGGTGACCGCCCTGAACCTGCCCGACTACGGGGTGGTGGCCCTCATCGTGCTGGTCTACCTGGTGGGGGGATGTTTCATCGACGCCCTGGCCCTGATCATGCTCACCATCCCCATCTTCTACCCCATCATCACCGACCTGGGTTACGACCCGGTGTGGTTCGGAATCATCATCGTGTTGGTAACCCAGATGGGGGTGATCACCCCGCCGGTGGGCATCAACGTCTACGTGGTCAGCGGCATTGCCCAGGACATCCCGTTGGAAAAGATATTCACCGGGGTGCTGCCCTTCTTGGCGGCGCTGATAGTGGGCACCGCCCTGCTGGTGGCCTTCCCCCAGATCGTGCTTTGGCTGCCCAACCTCATGTACTGAGCCGGCGTCCCGTCCGGCCTGCGGCACAATGATAGGAGGCCACCGTGGCCCTTGCCAGCCCCTACTGGAACCCCTTGCTGGAGACCATGGAGCCCCAGCGGCTGCGCGAGCTCCAGCTTAAAAAATTCAAGCAGACCCTGGCCTGGGCCTATGAGCACTCGGCCTTTCATCGCAGCCTGTACCAGCAGGCCGGCCTGGCGCCCCAGGACGTGAAGAGTTGGGACGACGTGGCCCGGGTGCCCAAGGTGGACAAGGCCCTGCTCAAGCAGGCCCAGGCCCAGGCCCAGGAGCCCTTTCCCTACGGCTCGGTGCTGAGCCTGCCCCTGGAAGAGGTGGCCGAGTTTCGCCAGACCTCGGGCACCACCGGCAAGCCCATCTACCAGGCCGACTCCTGGCAGGACTGGGAGTGGTGGGCCGAGTGCTGGTGCTACATCCTGTGGTCCCAGGGCTACCGCCCCAGCGACCGGGTCTTCATTCCCTTTGGCTACAACATCTTCGTGGCCTTTTGGGCCGGGCACTACGCTTGCGAAAAGATCGGCTGCGAGGTGGTGCCCGGCGGGGTGCTGGACACCAAGGCGCGGGTGCTCAAGGTCCAGGAGCTAGAAGCCACTGCCATGATGGGCACCCCCACCTACATCCTCAACATGGCCCGGGTGGCCCGGGAGCTGGGCCTGGACCCGGCCGAGCTCACCATCGAGCGCATCACCTGCGCCGGTGAGCCCGGGGCCTCCATCCCGGCCACCAAGGACCGCATGCAGCGGGCCTGGGGGGCCAAGGTCTTTGACCACGCCGGGGCCACCGAGATCGGGGCCTGGAGCTTCGAGTGCCGCGAGCAGCCCGGCGCCCTGCACGTGAACCAGGCCATGTTCCTGGCCGAGATCGAGGACCTGGCCACCGGCGAGATCATCGAGGAGCCCGGCCGGCGCGGCCGCCTGGTGATCACCGCCCTGGACCGCCAGGCCCAGCCCTGCGTGCGCTTCGACTCCCAGGACATCATCGAGTGGGACCAGGGTTCCTGCGCCTGCGGCCGCACCTTTCGCATGATCAAGGGCGGGGTGGTGGGCCGGGCCGACGACATCACCAAGGTCAAGGGCGTGCTGCTGTCGCCGGCGGCCATCGAGGAGGTGGTGCGGGGCTTTGCCGAGCTGAGCGACGACTACGAGGTGGTGGTGCAGCGGGTGGGCGACAGCGAGAAGATCACCCTCAAGGTGGAGCTGGTGCCCGAGGCGACCGGGTCCCGCGAGTCGGTGGAGCCGGCCCTGCGCGACCGCCTGCGCCTCAACACCAACCTCGGCTACCACCTGGAGTTCCACCCCTTCGGCACCCTGCCCCGCTACGAAGTCAAGGCGCGGCGCTTCAAGGACCTGCGGGACCAGCACTAGAGGAGAGCCCCATGGACCAAGCCAAGATAGACCAAATGGCCCGGCGCGTGGACAACCTGCGCCAGGAGGCCCTGGCCCTGCTGGAACAGGCCCAGGACTTCCCCGCCCTGGAGCGCAACGCCGCCCGGGTGCTGGCCTGCGTCTCCATGATGCAGGCCGGCCTGGGCCGCTCGGTGGTGGCCAACCGGCCCCGGCCCGGGGCCTGACCGGCCGGCGGTTACCCGGGCGACGGCTTGGCGAAACCGCCGCCCGGGACAAAAACCTCTTACATAGAGAACTGCAACTTGAGGGGCTTCTTGGGCGGCAGCGGCGGCAGCTTGGAGGGAATGAGATTCAAGCACTGCTGCAAAAAGGCCCTCTGCCGCTGCAATCTACCCAGGATGGAATTGCGTTCATTGCTAAAGGCCTCCTGCTGGTATTGCCGGAGCCTTTGGATGTTGGCATGCAACGACACCTTCAGGGGGAAGGCATGCTGACCGATGGCATTGCGGCAGGTGCGCAGCCGGTTGAGCTCGATCCCGCGAATCCGCAAATCAATTCCACTGGCCGCGCCGATATGGTTCAGGCCGCGGACCAGGTTGGCCTTCTGCTGCTTGGTGAGTCCCTTGCGCCGTAGTTGTTGCTCTATCTGCTTGCGGTCCATCCAGCCAAAGCCATTGACCGGGACCCGGTAGTGTCCCGTGCGGAGCAAGGTTTTAACTTGGTCCATCTCTTTGAGGGTCTTTCTTATCCGGGCATCCAGGTCATTGCGAGAGGTCCAGCCCACCCCGGCCAGGTTGGCCTTGAAGGTTCCCTTGGCCAGGGAGTCCAGGAGGTCGCTCTTGCGCTGCATCTGTTTTTTAATGGTGGCCTGCAGGGTCTTTAAATCGGTCCAGCCCAAGTAGTGACGAAACACCTTGGCTCGGCCCAGTCGGAACTGCCGGTTGGTCGCGGCGATGGCGTCGTCTACTTTCTTGATGCGGGCCAGCACGTCGTTGCGGGTCACCCAGCCCAGGTGGGGGATGTGGACCCGGTACACGCCCCGCCGTATCTGGTCACGGATCTCGTCGATCTTTTTTTGATCCTGGGCCGCGCGCTGTCTCAGTTGGACATGGTTGACCCAGCCCAGGCCAGGGAAGTAGATTTTGAAATCACCCCGTCTCACCGCCACCCGGAAGTCGGATTTTGCCTTTTGCTTGGCCGCCACGCGGGCCTGCAAGGCCTTCCGGTTGGTATGCCCCACGGTGATAACCCACAGGGTGGTATCCCCGCTATTGAGGGCCGCCTGGTCCCGCCGCATCTGCTCCAGGTGCTGCCGGTGCCTTTGTTGCAGGGTCTTGGGGTTTAGCCACCCGAAATGGGGGACATGCGCGCTTCGCTTGTCGCCCCGGGCAAAGGGATCGATAATCAAGCGGCCGAAGCCTTCGCGCATGGCTTTATCCACCGCATTGCGGCGGGCCAGTTCTTCTTTGTAACGCATCAGGTTGGCGCCCAGGCCGTTGCGGAGATCGGTCACCGCCTGGGAAAGCTGTTGGTTTAACTCGCCCCGGCGGCGCATGGCCGCCAAGTTGTAGGCGTTCATGGCGTCGATACAGAGCTGGATGTCGTCGTAATAGGGCTGCAGTATCTGCTGCACGGTGTAGGCGCCGGCCGGCGGCGGCCCCCAAAGCGCCAACCCCACCCAAAAGACGATCACAAGCCAAGGCCACCTTTTGCAGGAACTCGTTGCTTGAACCGGTAGCGACATATAGGATATCCTCCCCCCTGCTGAAAAATCCCTCTTACCCTAAGCACCTGGTGGCCCCGGGGACACCAACGCCTGCACTATACGTTAAATGGCCACGGAAATACAATGCCGCCACGGCCACCACCCAGACCTTGGTTTGCAAAACACCTTGCGGGTTGCTACTATTTTTTTATGTCATCGTCCCTTCTTTTCAGGCTGCTGCCTTTTTTGAGCCGGCTCAAGGGCTACAACCGCGACACCCTCAAATCCGACGCTATCGCCGGGGTCACCGTGGCCCTGGTGCTGATGCCCCAGTCCATGGCCTATGCCCAACTGGCCGACCTGCCGGCTTACTACGGTTTGTACGCCGCCCTGCTGCCGCCGGTGGTGGCCGCCATCTTCGGCTCCAGCCAGCAGCTCTCCACCGGCCCGGTGGCCGTGGTTTCGCTCATGACCTCGGCCAGCCTGGCCCCTCTGGCCCCGGCCGGCAGCGAGGGGTTTATCGCCTACGCCGTGATGCTGGCCCTGGTGGTGGGCGTATTCCAACTGTCCCTGGGCCTGCTGCGGCTGGGCATGGTGGTGAACTTCATCTCCCACCCGGTGATCAACGGCTTTTCCAACGCCGCCGCCCTGATCATCGCCTCGTCCCAGCTAGCCAAGCTACTGGGCGTGCAGGTGGACAAGTCCGAGCACTACTACCAGACCATCGCGCGGGTGGCCCACGCCGCCATCAACCACACCCACTGGCCCACCCTGGCCATGGGGCTATTGGCCATCACTATCATGGTGGTCATGAAGCGCCTGCGACCGGCCAGCCCCTATGTCCTGGCCGCGGTGGTCATCACCACGCTGCTCTCCTGGGCGGTGGGGTTTGAGAACAACCTCAAGCCGCCACTATCGGCCATGGCCGACCCCGTGGTGCGCCGGACCATCGTCGAGTACAACCACGCCGTAAAAAAAGCGCTGGCCCATCACCACCAATCCCTGGACCTGCGCCGCCGGGCCGCCAAGCTCAAGCCACGGACTATGGCTTACCTGGAGACCATCCAGGCTGCCCAGAGGGAGAAACTGCTCTCAGAACAATTCCACCAGCGGGCGTCGGCCGCCCGCCACCGGCTCAGGTCGTTTTACCTGGTGTCGGTTAAGACCACCGCCGGCCGGGTTTTTTACTTGCAGGACAAAGCGCCCCCCGGCCAAAAGACCGGACCGGAGCGCTGGCGATTCAAGGTGGGCAACGCCCCCCTGGACCTCCAGGCCCTGCCCTTGGCGGCCGGAGGCGAGGTGGTGGGATGGGTGAAACCCGGCCTGCCGCCCTTTGGCCTGCCCACCCTGGAGTTGGCGGTATTGCCTCACTTGTTCACCTACGCGGTGATCATCAGCCTACTGGGCTTCACCGAGGCCATCAGCATCGCCAAGGCCATGGCGGCCAAGACCGGCCAGACCTTAGACCCCAACCAGGAGCTGATCGGCCAAGGCCTGGGCAATATCGCCGGCTCCCTGAGCATGAGCTACCCGGTGTCGGGCTCCTTTTCCCGCTCGGCCGTGAACCTGCAGGCCGGGGCCCGCACCGCGCTTTCGAGCCTGTTCACCAGCCTCACGGTGGCCGTGTCCCTGCTCTTTCTCACCCCGCTTTTGTACCACCTGCCTCAGTCGGTGCTGGCCGCGGTGATCATGATGGCGGTGGTGGGGTTGATCAACATCCACGGCATTGTGCACGCCTGGAAGGCCCAACGCCACGACGGCATAATCGCGGTGTTGACCTTTCTAACCACCCTGGGGTTCGCCCCCCACCTGGACCGCGGCATTGTTTTGGGGGTAAGCTTGAGCCTATTGGTGTTTTTGTATAAGAGCATGCGTCCCCGGGTAGCCGAGTTGGCCCTGGGAGAAGACCACGCTTTTCACGACGCCAGCCAGTACCACCTGGAACGCTGCGACCGCATCGCGGTCATACGCTTTGACGGCCCGCTCTTTTTCGCCAGCGCCAATTACCTGGAAACCCAGATTGCGCTCAAGCGAAAAAGCATGCCCTCGCTCAGGCACATCCTCCTGGTCTGTGACGGCATCGGCGAGATGGACGCCTCGGGCGAGGAGGCCCTCTCCCTGATCGTGGACCGCCTGCGCGCCGCCGGCATTGGCATAAGTTTCTCCGGGGTGCACCACAATATGCTCGAGGTAATGAAGCGAACCGGCCTGATGGCCAAGATCGGCGAGGACAATTTTTACCCCACCGTGAACGAGGCCATTGCCCATATCCACCATGACGCCCACCGTGACGTGGGTACCGATATCGTCTGCCCGCTGTTGGCCATCTGCCACACCGAGCACAACAGCGACCGGGAGTTGCACTAAAATGTCCGTGGTGGGTTTTTGCGGGGGGCGCTTCTGCCGGTTGGAAGAAACCGCCCGGCAAACGGCCGGCCGGCTGGGCTGCCCCCTATACACCGACCAAGACCTGGCGGCCAAGGCCGCCGGCCTGGGCCCCCTGTCCGAGGGCAAGCTGCTGGCCGCCATGTACGAGCGTCCCGGGACCTTGGGCGGCTTTGGCAAGTTGCGCTCCAGGGCCCTGCCCCAACTCGGCCTGGCCATGGCTGAGTTGTTGACCCGGGACCCCATGGTCTTCCACGGCTTGGGTTTGCATCTGGTCTCTCCAGGAGTCACCCACCTGCTCAGCGTGTGTCTCACCGCTGGCCATGACTTTCGCGTGGCCGTGGCCGCCGCCGAGGAAGGGCTGGGCGCCCGGCAGGCGCGCGAGCTCATCAGGCGTTCGGACCAGGCCATCCGCCGCTGGCGGGAGTTTTTGCTGCAGCCTGGGGAGTGGCAAGCCTACGATTACGACATGGTGCTGCCCCTGGGACACAAAGACATGGAGAATGTCCTGGATTTGATCCTGGACGCAGCCGCCAGCGAACCCTTGCGCCCCACCGCCGGATCACTCACCGCGGTGGAGGACATGGCCCTGTGGGCCCGCGCCCAGGCCGGCCTGGCCCAGCGCGGTTTCTACCATCCCCAGTTCAAGGCGCAGGTCTACCGTGGCCGGGTGACCGTTGAGATAAACAAGAAAATCCTCCGGCTGGGCAAGATGACTACCGCGCTAAAGACTGCCGTGCGCCAGGCCACCGGCGTCGCGACGGTGGAGACCAAGATGGGGCCGGGCTATCACCGCTCCGATGTATACCGCCAGCACACCTTTGTCCTGCCCTCCAAGATACTGCTGGCCGATGAGCAACGCGATTTCGTAGAGACCCTCTCGGAGCGCCTGCGGCTCCGGGACATGGGCGTCCCGGTGGTCTATGACGCTGAGCAGGCCCTGGAGGTCATCGTGGCCCACGAGCCCCGGGTGGTGGTGCTGGACCTCAGGATACCCGGCGTGGTCGGCATGGAGGTGCTCCAAAAGATCAAGGCGCAACACCCGGAGGTAAGGGTAATCGTGCTCACCGGCCACGGCGCGGCCCGCGACCGCAGTAAGTGCCTTAAGCATGGGGCCTTCGCCTTTTTGCAAAAGCCGGTGGAGTCAGATGAACTGACCGAGGTCGTGCGCCAGGCCATGGAGCCCTGATGATCTCCCACGCGGAGTAGCCATGCCATGAACCTGCATAAATCGGAAGGCCTTTTGCTGCCCGGCGGTCCGGCCGCGGGAGTGCAACGCAACCTGTTGCTAGGGGCCATGTACGCGGGCCGGCTCATCTCCCGGCGCCGGAAGAACTTACTCGCCTGCCAGTGGGACAAGAGACGGCCATCCCCCAGGCTGTCGAGCATACCCTCTACCGGCATCGTGGAGGTGGCCACTCGCTGCGTGCGCCGGTGCCCCTGCTGCCCCACCGGACGCTGACAAGACCGCGGTCGCGGGCGGCAACTCAGCAGCCCCCCGCCAGAAATTAAAGAGAAGGTTCTCTATCTCAGAAAGACCTACCACCTCTGGGTCAGAAGCGCATCTCGCGGTAATCGCAACCTCCTCCTTAGGCTAAGGAGGAGGTTGCGATGGTCTCTTTTCTCTCCCCCTCCTACGCCACGGCCCTGGACTCTAGCGGCGCTAAAGCACCTGGCAGCATAGAGCGATTACCACCACAACAAGCAGCCACACACCACATCTAGGAATCAACCCGTTCCAGAATGTGTATGCACATGGCCGCCTCTTCGAAGCCCAGGTTACCGCCGCCGTTTTCAGCAAGCGCCAACCGACAGCCTTGCACCTGTCGCTTGCCGGCCTCGTGGCGTAGCTGGGTAACCAGCTCGAAAATCTGGCCCAGTCCAGAGGCTCCCACAGGATGGCCGCGGGACTCCAGGCCGCCGGAGGTGTTTATGGGCAAGCTGCCCCCCAGTCTCGTGGCGCCAGACTCGGCAAAAGGTCCGCCCTCTCCCGGCGGACAAAAGCCCAGGGCCTCGCACTGGTGTAGCTCACCAAAGGCGGTGGCGTCGTGAACCTCGGCCACGTCAATGTCCTGTGGTCCCACACCAGCCACTTCGTACGCATGCCGTGAAAGACGGGCACCGATGTCACGGTTTTCTTCTGTTATGCTGCGGTCGGAGCCGGAGCCCTGCACAGAGGCCAGGATGCGCACCGGACGCAACTCACCGATCTTTTTCAGATACTCACCAGAGCATACCA
>JAMOVV010000205.1 GCA_027067385.1 Desulfarculaceae bacterium | reverse complement strand
CAGGGGGCATGCTAAGGAGCCGATTGGACCGGCGCGAGGTGTGGCAAAGCGAGTGTGGGGCGAGTGAGCCAGCGGGGTTAGCGGGGGGCATCAAGCGAGCGTAGGTTTTTGATTTATCCAGCGCGGGGGGCGAAGCGGGCGCCAATGCTTCCGGCGCCCCTGGGACCAGTGATCGGAATCGGGCATTACCCGGGCAAAGGAGAGACCGGCCGGTGACCAACCTGGAAAAAATGAAGAAGGCCTGTCCCAACATCAAGGACAACCTAACTCAGTGCACCTGCACTTACAGCGCCTGCGACAAGCAAGGACTCTGCTGCCAGTGCGTGGCCTATCACCGCCAAATGCGTCAAATTCCCGGGTGTTTCTTTACTCCCGAGGGCGAGCGCATGTATGATAGGTCCTATGCGAGCTTCTGCGGCGACTGTGGCTAACCGGGACGCCGGTTCGCCTTTACTTCCCCACCGGGCAGGCATGGAAACCCGCCGCCAAGTGCAATTGGCCGTATCGCTCCTGGCCGATCTCACCGAGGCTTTTACCGCCGCCCTGTTCATGCGCGAACCGGGCCGCAAAACCCTCAAGGCCGTGGCCTGGCAGACCCTGGCCGGTAGCTTTCGCAAAGACGATTCCATCGAACCGGGCGAGGGCCTGGTGGGTCACGTGGCCAAGCACCAGGTGCCGGTGGACGTGGACCGCTACCGCCAGAACGCCAGCCTCACCGGCCTCTACGACGAAGACGAAGGGGTGCAGGCCTTCCTGGCCATGCCGGTGGGCACCAGCGGCGTCCTGGTGGTCGACACCAAGAAGCGCCGCATCTTCGGCGAGCGCGAAAAAAAAGCGGTGCGCGAGTTCGCCACCTTCCTGGAAAGCCTCATCCAGGTGCAAGACACCTGCGCCCGCGAGGCCCTCTACGGCCGCATCCTGGACCTCTTGTACGACGTTGAAAACGCCGGCCTGGGCATGGACCAGGCCCGAGACTACTACGCCGCGATACTCGACGCCGGACGCCGTTTCAGCGGCCTGTCCATGGGCTTCTTGTGCCTGCTGCGGCCCGGACGCCGGCAATACGTCATCCAGGCAGTGGCCGGACCGGCCCTCAGCACCCTGCGGGGGCGTTCCTTTCCGCTCAGCTCCGGGCTCATCGGCTGGATTTTCCGCGAGGCCCGGCCCCTCACCCACAGCCGGCTGCGCCCCCTCAAAGGTAAATCGTTTATCATCTCGCCAGAAGAGCCCCTGAAAGGTTACAATGCCTTCATGGGGGTTCCGCTTTTGGCCTGGCGCCGCCTCATCGGGGTGTGGGCCATGGCCGGGCACACCGAACGCGGCCTGGACGAAGAAGAAGAACGCGCCCTGCAACTGGCCGGCCAACGGGTGGCGGCAACCATGGAACACTATGGCCTGGCCGACGAGATGTTTACCTGACCATCCCCTAATCGCCAGGCGGCCCGCCGGCCTGGGAGGGATCGGGAAATGACCACCGCGCCGGTCAAGGCGCCGGCAGGAGGAAAAAAGGGATGATCTTCGGATCCCTCTTGGGAATATTTGCCAAGGACATGGGCATGGACCTTGGCACCGCCAACACCCTGATCTACACCAAGGGTGCCGGGGTGGTGCTCAACGAACCTTCCGCCGTGGCCGTGCAGCGCAACAACGGCAGGCCCATCGCCGTGGGCCACGAGGCCAAGAAATACCTGGGCCGCACCAGCCCCGATATCGTGGCCAGTCGTCCCCTCAAAGACGGCGTCATCGCCGACTTCGACCTGGCCCGGGTGATGATCAGGGAATTCATCAGCCGGGTGCGCTCCTCGGTGGGATTCCTGAAACCCCGCATGCTCATTGGCGTCCCCAGCGGGGTCACCCAGGTGGAAAAACGCGCCGTGATCGAAAGCGCCGAACAGGCCGGGGCCCGTAGCGTGTTCCTCATCGAAGAACCCATGGCCGCGGCCATCGGGGCCGGACTGCCCATCCACGAACCCACCGGCAACATGGTGGTCGATATCGGCGGTGGCACCACCGAGGTGGCCATCATCTCCCTGTTCTCCACCGCCTATTCCGAATCGGTGCGCGTGGCCGGCGACGAGGCCAACGAGGCCATCATGCGCTACGTGCAACACAACTACCAGATGCAGATCGGCGAGAACACCGCCGAGCACATCAAGATATCCATCGGCAGCGCCTATCCCCAAGAACGCCCCATGTCCATGGAGGTCAACGGCAAGGACCTGGTAAAGGGCGTCCCCCGCACCATCACCCTCACCGACGGTGAGGTGCGCGAGGCCATCAGCGAACCGGTGGAGGTTATCCTGGAGTCCATCCAGCGCGCCTTTGAAAAAACCCCGGCCGAACTCACCGCCGACATCGCCCGCGAGGGCATCACCCTGGCCGGCGGCGGGGCCTTGATCCGCGGCCTGGACCGGCTCATCAGCGAACAGCTACAGATAAGGGTGAACCTGGCCGACGACCCCTTGACCAGCGTGGTGCTGGGCACCGGCGTGGCCCTGCAAAACATGAAGGAGTATCGCCGGGTATTTGTCAATTAAGTTACAGCGGCGGGCAACCGGCAAAAACAAGTGTTGCAATTGCTTGCCAGGTGTATATAACAGGTAAACGGCAATCGCCGACCCCCTAGTAACAAGGAGACACCTTGGCGACACGTCTGGAAATCAGCGAGTTCGAAACCCGTATCGACTGCTACGGTGAATTTGACCGCAACGACCGGATTTGCATGGCTCACTGCAGCTTGAACTTCGAGTGCGCCGCCGCCCGGGAGCATTACGACTCCCTCCAATGGCACGACGAGTCCCTGGAGTTCGTCGGTTGCCTGCACAGCTCCTAACCGGCCGCTGACCCCGGTACCCCGCCGCGACGTCCCGGGCCCGGAGGGAATCACCAGCGCCGCACGTCACCCCGGCTAAGTACCAGGGGCACACCTATTAAGAGTACGGACCCCACCGCATCAGCGGCCACGCCTGCCGGGCATCACAAACGCCCCGGCCAAGCATCGGCGGCACGCCTGTTAAGAGTACGGACCACACACCTACCGAGCGTCAGCAGCATCCCGGCGAAACATCGGTGCAAGCACACTGCCGGGCATCCCAAGCACCAGCGGCACCCCGGCTAAGTACCAGAGGCACACCTATTAAGAGTACGGACCCCACCGCATCAGCGGCCACGCCAACGACTCACCCCCGGCTAAGCATCGGCATCCCGGCCAAGTATCAGCGACCACACCTCGTCAATAATCACTTGTCGCTGGACTGCGAAGGCCTGCGTCCCAGGCCGGCCTCGGAGAGCACGTCGCGGCGGTGCCGCGGCGGCGGCCAGCGGCGGCCGCCGTTGTTTTCCAGGTTTGGCTCGTCCTCGTCCTGGCCGGCGGTGCCGCGGCGGCGGCGCAGCACCCGCCACCGCAGCACTAGCAGCACCGCGGCCGCCAATCCCATCAGGGCCCAGAGCACCGTGTCGCCCAGCAGCCAGCCCAGCCAACCGAAACGCGAATGCAAATGATCGAAGAAGGCCTGCTGGGTGGCGTACAACCCCAGGCCGGTGGCCCGCCGCAGGCTGGCGCTCACCCCCAGGCCGTGGGCCAGCCCTTGGACCACCTCCGAGAGCACCTCCACCCCGTGGCGGTCCATGAGAAAACCCACCAGGTAGAACGACTCGGCATAGGCCAGGGTGGCCCGGTCGTGCTCGGCCGGGAAACGGTGGGTAATGGCCGCCAGGGGCAACAGCTCGCCCACCCGCACCGCCCGGCTCAGCTTGGCCGCCAGGGACCAGCCGCCCTCGCGGGCCGCGTGCATGGCCAACCCCTCCTCCAGCCACAGCGGAGCCTTCACCCCCTTCAGGGCGGCGTGCAGGTACAGGTGGGCCAGCTCGTGGACCAATAGCGGCTGGAAGCGGTAGGGGTCGCTGAGTTGCTTGGGGCTGCGGATGAGGATATGCCCCTGGGCCGGCGAGGCCAGGGCCCCGGCCCAGACCGGTCCGCCCAGGCGGCCGGCGGCCTGGTTGAAATCCGCCGTGGTGTCGGCCACGGTCACTTGGATGTGGGGGGGATGGGCGCCGAGCCAGGCGGCCAGGCGCTCGCCGGCCCTGGCCACGATGACCCGCACCTTGGCCTGCAACTGCTCGGTGGGGGCCGTTACCGAAAGCGGCCCGCCGGCGGCCCAGGCCGTCCCGGCCAGGACCAACCCCAGGAGCACCGCGCCGAGCCAGGCCCTCATGGGTCCAGCCGGGCCGAGAGCTCGCCGGGTCCCAGGCCCCGCACCGCCACCCGCTTGTGGCGGCTCTTGAGCCCCCCCACCACCCGCACCCGGCCCTTGGCCACTCCCAGGCGCTTGGCCAAAAGCTTGACCAATCCCCGGTTGGCCGCCCCCTCCACCGGCGGGGCGGTGAGCCGTACGCACACTACGCCGTCGACCACGCCGCGCAACTCGTCGCGCGAGGCGCGCGGGGTCACCTTCACCGAGAACACCACCCCGTCGGCCGACGGTTTGGCCTGTAACATGGCTTGATTTAGCTAGACGGCGGCCGGAGGATCTTGATCTTGTCCTCCAACTCGGCCAGTTCGCGGTCGCGCTCCAGCTCCACGTCCAGGAGCTTGAGGTGGGCCTCCACCAACGAGCGCAAGCGCACCTCGAACTGCGAGCGCTGGCGCTTGAGCTCGGAGATGTCCTCGTGCAGCCGCGCCAGGCGGTTGTGGGTCTGCCCCAGTATCTTCTCGGCCTGCAGCTCGGCCTCGGCGATGATCACCTGGGCCTCGCGCTCGGCGTTGGCCTTGAACTCCTCGGCCGCCTCCTTGCTCTGGGCCAGGGCGGCCTCCAGGCGGCGGGACTGGGTGCGAAAGTCGGTTAGCTCCTGCTGGGAGTGGTCCAGCTCCCGGCTGAGCCGGTCGATCTCCCGCTCGCGGGCCTCCAGCGCCGTGGCCAGCTCCTCCAGGTACTCCCGCACCTCCTCGCTGCTAAATCCCCGGAAGCGGCGGCCAAACTGCTTGTCGCGAACCTCGTCAGGGTTCATAAACACCTCTTTGCAAAGACCAAAACCTTAAGTGCATTGTTATAGGTCGCACCCGCTAAAGTCAAGTGTTATCAGCGTATTTCCCCTCCCACCCCGCGGCCAGGTCCGCGGCGGCCTCCTCGGGAGGCACGAAAGTCAGGCACTCGTCGTGCAGCCGGTGAAAATAGTTGATCTCGTCGACCCCCATGGGCGGTATGTCCACCCGGCTCACCAGGCGCACCACCAGGGGCAGGCCGCTGCCCTTCACCAGGCCGGTGTGCAGGGCCAAGTTGAAGGCGCCCACCCCCTGGTCCTCCAGGTAGTTGATAACCCGGCTGATCCCCCGGGCCAGGGCGTCCACGCCGGCGCGGCGCATGCTAAGGAGGCTCTCGGTGTTAGGGGCCAGGGCGATGAAGTCAAAGAGCCCGCGCGGGGCAAAGGCGCTCAGCCAGTGCCAGGGGCCGCTGCGCCCCACGTAGCGCTGCCCCGCCCGTTTCTCGGCCGCCAGGTAGTCGGCGGCCAGGGACGCGCCGTCGCGGCCCCGGGCGTAGGCCCGCGCCCTGGCCCGCATGACCGCCTGGGCCCGGGTGGGCGCCCGTCCGCCGGCGACCTGGAAATGCGGGTGCACCAGCCCGGCCCCGGCCGGCATCATGTAGTTCCAGTTCACCGATCCGTAGCGCAGGCCCCGGCCCAGCCGCCGAAAAGCCCGGCGTGAGAGCCACAGGGCGTCGGCCAGCACGTCCGGGATGAGTTGGGAGGGCCGCAGGTAGTGGGCCCGGCTCATCACCACCACCGCGTTTAGGGCCTCGTAGGGAAAGGCGTTGGGAAAGCACACCGCCTGGCCCAGGGTGAGGTGACCCTCGGGCACCAAGTCCGGCAGGAAACGGGCGGCGTAGCGCTCCAGGCGCTCGGGGCAAAAGGGGCACTTGTCGGGCCGGTCGCGCTTTAGGAACACCGTGTGGTCCACGCTCCCCAGGTCGCGGCGGCGAAAGGGCAGGATGCGCGAGGTATCGCCAAAGAGCGGGTCGCGGCGCACCTCCACCGTCACCCGGCGGGGCTGGAAACCGCTGAAGGGGTCCAGAAAAGCGGCCCCGCGAAGGGTGGTCTGAAACTTCAGCGCCATGGATTCCTCCCTGTTTGGCCCACGGCCGGCCGGCTCAACCCAACTGGCGGCGCAGCACCTCGAACAAGCGGCTGGGCCTAAACGGCTTGGAGAGCATAGGGTAGTCGCACCACTGTATCTCGTCCATCAGCTCGCCGCGGATGGAGCGGGTGCCGAAAAACCCGCTGATGAAAAGTACCTTCAGCTCCGGGTCACGGTCGCGCATGTGGCGCACCATCTCCACCCCGTCCATGATGGGCATCACCACGTCGGTGATCACCAGCTCGGGCCGAAAGGTGAGATGGGCCTTGAGCCCGCTCACCCCGTTGGAGGCGGTCTTGACGTGGTAGCCCTCCAGGTGCAGCAGCTCGGCCAGGTTGTTCTTGAGCCCCTGCTCGTCCTCCACCACCAGGATGCGGGGATGGCGCGCAGAGCTGCCCACCGCCTGGCAGAAGAAGCGGCTCAGCTCGGCGTCGCTGATCCGGTCCAGGCGCTGGTTGATGGCGTTTAGCCGCTTCTGGCCCGCCTCGGCCGCCTTTTGGTTACGCTGGTGCAGGTCGGGGTGGTAGACCTTGGACAGCAGGCGGTAGGCGCTGCGCACGTAGCTGATGGCCGCCTCGGGTCCCAGCTCCGCGGTGATCTGCAGGGACTTGTCCAGCACCCCCAGGTAGCGCAGGTCCTTTTCCAGCTCATACATGGTTGGCCTGCCACAGCCCGGCCAGCACCGCGGCCAGGTAGAGGATGGAAAACACGCCGTTGAGGGTGAAGAAGGCCATGGGCACGTTGGCCAGGCGGATGCGCACCACCACCTGTTCGGCGGCCAGGATAAGCCCCAACAGTCCCACCCCGGCCAGGTAGACCCCGCCGAGGCCCACCAGGGGGGCCAGGGCCAGGAAGCCGGCCAGGGCGGCCGCGTGCAGGGCCGCGCTGAGCCACAGGGCGCCCGAAATCCCTAGCCGGGCCGGGATGGAGTGCAGGCCGTGGCCGCGGTCAAACTCCACGTCTTGGCAGGCGTAGATGATATCAAAGCCGGCCACCCACAGGGCCGCCGACGCGGCCAGCACCAGCGCGCCGGCGGTGATGGTCCCGGTGACCGCGATCCAGGCCCCCAGGGGAGCCAGGGCGGTGGCCAGGCCCAGCCAGATATGGCTAAGGGCGGTGAAGCGCTTGGCAAAGCTGTAGCCCACCACCCAGGCCAGGGCCACCGGCGATAGCCACAGGCACAGGGGGCCGAGCATGCCGGCGGCCAGCAGGAACACCGCGCAGGCGATCGCCAGCCAACTCCAGGCCAGGGCCGGGCTCACCCGTCCGGTGACCAGGGGGCGGTCGGCGGTGCGGGGGTTGGCCGCATCGAAGCGGCGGTCGATGATGCGGTTGCTGATCATGGCGGCGCTGCGGGCGGCCACCAGGGCCACGACGATCCAGAGCAGCACCGGCCAGGTGATCGGCCGCACCTGGTGGGCCAGGGCCACCGCGGCCAGGGCAAACGGAAACAGAAAAATCGTATGGCTGAACTTCACCAGCTCGGCGAAGTTGGCGAGGCTTCTAGTCACGCCAGGGATAATTGCGGTCATGTTACTGCGTATGTCCCGTTAATGCCTCAAGGTTGTCCTTGGCAAATTTCACAAAGCGAAAGAGTGTTGAAAGGCTAGTATGGGCTTCATTATCACTTATCTTAGAAGCACTGCCGTGTGCGCTCTCATCCCGCCAATGGTGCAGCAACTTAGCCAACTCTATAAATATTTTCCTTGTTCTTTTATCGACTTGTCCTGTCAATAAGTTCTCGATTTTCCCTCTGCCGCCGGCCGCTCTATACAGCTTTAAAACCTTTTCCTCATCCCCTTCTTTGCGGATGGCCAATGAAAGCATAATTGATTCGGCGGCAGCCCCGCACATTGCACAACAGGCTAAATAGGCATGCGCACGATAGCAGCGGTTGGCTTCCTGCGCCCGTTCGTGAAAACCGGGGCCGAAGAGGTCTTTAAAAGGGGCCAGGAGTTCAGCAAATCGCCCATAATCAGTCGGGAGAAATATATCGTTGGTTTCTTCCGCCAGCCAGCGCTTTCCAAATGGCGTGATCGAATATCCGTCTCCACCACTACCATTATCCGTTACCTGCCCCCCTAACTCCGACACCCCCGGCCTGATTATCCCCCGTCTGCACAACTCCCAGGCTGCTGCTAAAAAATTGGGAGAGTAATCATCGACCTGGGCAGGTGATGCGCTTTCTATGCCCTCTTCTTCTTTTCTGTAGGCCCTAATTACTTCTGATATCAGAATATCATAACCATACAAACTAAATTGGTGCCGCGGGTTTCGGATCCAGCCGATGATGAATTTTTCACAATCATCAACGTTTGGTGCACTCATTCATTCACCTTCCAAACCACCGGGGCATTTCTCGCTAAACCCTATACCAACCCCCACTTTTTTAACCTCTCCATGGCCTTTTCTCGCACCTCGGGGGTCATCTCAATGCGCTCCGGCCAGGGCCGCGTGAAGCCCTCGTCCGGCAGCTTCTTGGTGCCGTCGACGCCCATCTTGGAGTGCAACCAGGGCGCCGCGGCCGCATGGTCCAGGGCGTCGGCCGGGCCCCGGCTGAAGATCACGTCACGGGCCGGGTCAATGTGGTTCAGCGCCTCCCACCAGGCCCGTTGGGGGTCGTGCACGTCCACATCGGCGTCCACCACCACGATCACCTTGGCAAACATCATCTGGCCGGTGCCCCACAAGGCGTTCATCACCTTGAAGGCCTGGCCGGGGTAGTCTTTCTTTATGGCCACGAAGACCAGGTTGTGAAACACCCCCTCCGGCGGCATGTGGTAGTCCACCACCTCGGGCAAGACCGCCTGCAACAGCGGCAGGAAGATGCGCTCGGTGGCCTGGCCCAGGTAGAAGTCCTCCATGGGCGGGACGCCCACCACGGTGGTGGGATAGATCAACTCGCGGCGGTGGGTTATGGCCGTGAGGTGGAACACCGGGTAGTCGTCGGCCAGGGAGTAGTAGCCGGTGTGGTCGCCAAAGGGACCCTCGCGGCGCAACTCCTCGGCCGGGTCCACGTAGCCCTCCAGCACCACCTCGGCCGCGGCCGGCACCAACAGGTCGCTGGTTTGCGCCTTAACCACCTCCAGGGGCCGGCCCATGAGAAAGCCGCTGAACATGAACTCGTCGAGCATATCGGGCAGGGGGGCGCAGGCGCTGTAGATCGCTGCCGGCGGCCCGCCTAGGGCCACGGCCACCGGTAGCTTGCATCCCATCTCGGCCGCCTGGGCCAGGTGGGCGGCCCCGCCCTTGTGGCGGTGCCAGTGCATGCCGGTGGTGCGGCTGTCAAAGCGCTGCAGGCGGTACATGCCGCTGTTGATGCGCCCGGTGGCCGGGTCGGCGGTGATCACCTGGGGCAGGGTGATGAAAGGCCCGGCGTCTCCGGGCCAGCAGGTGAGGATGGGCAGGAGGTCCAGGTCCACCTGGTCGCCGGTGAGCACCACCTCCTGGCAGGGGGCCTTCTTCACCCGCTTGGGGGCAAAGGCGGCCAGCTCCCTGAGCTTGGGCAGGGCGGTCATCACCTTGGCGATGAGACCGGCCGGCAGCTCCACCTGCATCAGGCCGCGCAGGCGCTGGGCCAACTCGTCGAGCCGCTGGACCCCCAGGGCCAGGGCCATGCGGTCGGTGGAGCCAAAGAGGTTGATGGCCAGGGGTGCGGCCGAGCCCTTTACCCGCTCGAACAACAAGGCCGGCCCGCCGGCCTTCATCACCGGCTCGGCCAAGGCGGTGACCTCCAGGTAGGGGTCGACCTCATCGCTGATGCGCCTCAGCTCGCCGGCGCTATCGAGCAGGTCCAGGAACTCGCTCATGCTCTGGGGGGCGGCCATGGTCGACACCTCCGGTATTTAGCCAAGATAAAACACCTTACTATAGCCCACCGCCAAGGGCCCCGCAACGCGCCGCCCCGGCGGGCCATTAATAGCTTGCCGGGGCGTGGGGCGTGGTGCTAACTTCGCGGCAACCGCCGGGAGAGGCCGCATGCACCAAGACCCCATCACCCCCGAGAGCAGCGACCCGCGCCGCTGGGGCGTGTTGGCGGCCATGGGGCTGGGGGTGTTCATGGCCACCCTGGACATGAGCGTGGTCACCGTGGCCCTGCCCTCCCTGGTGCAAGACCTGCACACCGACCTGGCCACCATCCAGTGGGTGCTCATCAGCTATTCGCTGGTGATAACCTCGCTCATCATCGGGGCGGGGCGCTTCGGGGACATGCACGGCAAGAAACGCCTGTACCTGGGGGGCCTGGGGATATTCACCCTGGGCTCGCTGCTCTCGGGCCTGGCCCCCAACGTGGGCTGGCT
The DNA here is from genome assembly GCA_027067385.1 of Desulfarculaceae bacterium. GTDB lineage: Bacteria > Desulfobacterota > Desulfarculia > Desulfarculales > Desulfarculaceae > JAMOVV01. Next base: position 8,128 of record JAMOVV010000205.1, on the reverse strand, counting down.
CATCGCCTTCCGGTCCCTGCAGGGCCTCGGCGCGGTGGTGACCCAGGCCCTGGGCACGGCCATCGTCACCGAGGTCTTCCCGGCCGGTGAGCGCGGCCGCGCCCTGGGGGTGATCGGCGCGGTGGTGGCGGTGGGCCTGGCCTCGGGGCCGCCCTTGGGCGGGCTGCTCATCGGCGCGGTGGGGTGGCGGGCGGTCTTCTTGGTCAACGTGCCGGTGGGCATATTCACCGGGGCCATGGTGCTGCGCCTGGTGCCCCGCCTGCCGGCGGCCGCGACCGGCCAGCGCTTCGACCTGGCCGGGGCGGTGGTGCTGATGAGCGCCCTGGGCAGCCTGGCCCTGGGGCTCACCCTGGTCCAGACCCGCGGTTTCGGCGACCCGGTGGTGACCGGGCTCTTGGCCCTGGGCGCGGTGGGGCTGGTGGTCTTCGTGTTGGTGGAAAAGAAGGTGCGTCACCCCATGCTGGAGTTGGCGCTGTTTAAGAACCTGAGCTTCAGCCTCAACCTCACCCTGGGGCTCAGCGTCTTCGTGGTGCAGGCCAGCAGCCTGGTCATACCATTTTTCCTGCAACTGGTGCAGGGCTTTTCCACCGCCCGCATGGGGCTGTTGATGATGGTGGTGCCGGTGGTGATGGGGCTGTCTTCGCCCATCTCCGGCGCGCTGAGCGACCGCCTGGGCACCCGCTGGCTGAGCCTCATCGGCCTGGTGATCATGTCCCTGGGCTGCCTGGCCTACGCCGGGCTGCGCCAGGACACCTCGGTGGCGGAGTTCATCTTGCGCTCGGTCCCCTACGGTCTGGGCATGGGCATATTCCTCTCGCCCAACAACAGCGCCATCATGGGCGCGGCCTCCCGCCGGCAGTTGGGGGTGGCCTCGGGGCTCTTGGCCCTTAGCCGCACCCTGGGGGTCACCAGCGGGGTGCCGATCATCGGGGCCATCTACACCGCCCACGTGCTGGCCGCCTGGCCGGGAGGCTCCGGCGGCGAAGTCGCGGCCGCGCCGACGACGGCCCTGGTGGCCGGGGTGGCCGGGGCCTACAGCGTGGCCGCGGTGGGCATCGCCCTGGCCGCCGGCCTCTGCGCCGTGGGCTGGTTTTTTGAGCGGCGGCGGAGGGCCGCGCCGGGATGATCAGTCATCCAGGGACCCGGGCTCAAGCCCGGCGAATTCCTCGGCCGCCCGGCGCATGGCCGGCGGCATCTCCTTTTCCCCGTAGACCCAGGCAAAGGCCAGGGAGGGCTTGACCCCCAGGGCGGCGGCCAGGTGGTGAATCTTGAGACCCCGCCGGCGCAGGGCGGCCAGCAAGGCGGGCAGGCGGGGCAGTGGGCAGGCGCGGGTCATCGTCGTATGGCCTCCAGGACCCAGTCGCGGGCCATGAGCCGGACCTGCTTGAGCACCCGCCCCACCTGGTGGTGGTCGCCGGCCAGGTACGCCTTGGTGTAGGCCAGCTTCAGGGCCAGGCACTGGGCCGGTCCCAGGGTGATCCGAGCCACCAGGTGGGACAGGTCGCCCCCGCAGGCGGCCAGCTCGCCGGCGGCCTCCAGGCCGCTGGTGAGGCCGGCCAGGCGCTCTTCCAGCTCGCCCAGCACCTGGTCGTCCAGGGGCGCCGTGGCCAGGTACTTGGTGGCGCGGCAGTAGTCCGGCCCGGGAGCCAGCACCGTGGGGTCCAGGGTAACCCCCAGCTCGGCCCAGGCCCGGGCCACCCGCGCCTGGGCCTCCCGGGCCCCTTGGCTACGCCGGGCGTAGCCCTCCGGCGACCAGAGGCCATAGGCGCGGCAGGCAAAGAAACGGTTGGCATAGTCGGCGCAGGAGTCGCTGCGGGACCAGGGGCAGGCCAGGCGCTCGGCCGCGTTGCGTACAAAGTGCTGGGCCAGGCCCACCACCAGGGCCAGGCGCCCGCCGGCCGACATCTCTTTTAGGCGATCAAAGAAAAGCAGCATCTCCACCGGCGCGGCCGGCGGCAGGAGCCCACAGCAGTCGCCGCGGCGCTGGCAGGTGGTGGCGGGGAGTTGTTGGTAGATGGCTGGCAGGCGCTCGGGTAGCCCGGCGGCCCGGGCCTGGTCCAGGGCTTGGCGCAACCAAGACGGCGCCCTGAGAGAGGGTGAGGAGCCGGTCATGACCCCTCACCCTCTCCCAGACGATGTCCTACGGACGCCGCTGGCACAGAGGGGCGCCCCAGGGGGGCGCAAGGGGTCAGGCTTGCTCCGTAACCGGTTGGTAGGAGGCCAGGAGGGACTCTACGTCCATCTGGCGCACCATTACCTGGCGACACTCGTCGCAGATTACGGTGTGGTCGTCGATACCCGCGATTCGGACCTCTTTGGTCCCGCAATTTATGCAAACATACTCGTAAGCCGGCATTTTCGTGCTCCCGGTGGTGGTGGCCTCTGGTTCGGTTCGGGCCTTTGGGGCTTTTAATAGGCAATATTCGTACCACCAGAAATTGCACAACGGCTTTTTAGGATGGATTATTTATAACCACTTGAATTGATAAGATATTGCTTGACAAACTTTTTTTGAGCCCGGGCCGGGCCTAACTTCACATGATTACAGCGGGTTGCATATCGTGGTGTTTTTCCCCAAAAGTGCCGTGGAAATATTCCCCGTATTTACATGCCTACCCGCCGGGAAAATCGAGCACCACCTTGGCCAGCCGGCCCAGGGCCGCACGGTGGGTCATATCGTGACTCACCGGGGTTATGGCGATGTAGCCCTGGACCAGGTGGTCGTGGTCGCTGCCAGGGTCGGGCTCGATGATTTCGCCGTCCATCCAGTAGTAGGTACGGCCCCGCGGGTCCACCCTCTCGAGGAAGTTTTCCCGCAGCCGGCCCATGGACTGGCGCAGGAACCGAACCCCCTTGATCTGCTCGGCCGGCAGGTGGGGCACGTTTACGTTGAGCGACACCGACGGCGGCAGGCCCAGGGAGCGGTGGTGCTCCACCAGGGTGGCGGCAAAGCGGGCGGCGGTGGTGAAATCCGCCTCGGCCCGGGCGTCCAGGGAGATGGCCACCGCCGGCACCTGGCAGATGGCCGCCTCGGTGGCCGCGCTCACCGTACCGGAGTACAGCAGCTCCACCCCCACGTTGGCCCCCAGGTTGATGCCGCTGATCACCAAGTCCGGCGGTTGCTCCATCAGCTCGGCCAGGGCCAGCTTGACGCAGTCGGCCGGGGTGCCGAGCACCGCCCAGCCATGCATACCGGTGCTGGGCCGCAGGGGCCGCACCCGGATGATGTCGGCGATGGTGATGGAGTGGCCCACCGCCGACTGTTCGGTCTCGGGAGCAGCCACCGTAACCTGGTGGTCGCCTGCCAGGGCCGCGTGCAGGGCGGCCAGGCCCGGGGCGTAGACCCCGTCGTCGTTGGTGAGCAGCAGCCTCATAACGGCTGGCAATGTACCGCGCGGCGGCGGCCCTGTCAACGCGATCGGCGGCGGCCGTTTGACAAAAACCAAGTGACAACTTACATTTGATTGGGACTGGCCACCTGATACCGCAGAGGTAAACCTATGACCAACAAAATCAAATCGGTTCTCCTGTTGGGACTGCTCACCGGCGTGTTCATCCTGGTGGGTTTTTGGGCCGGGGGACAAAAAGGCATGATCATCGCTTTTATCATCGCGGTGGCCATGAACTTCTTTTCCTATTGGTTTTCCGACAAGATCGTGCTGAAGATGTATAGGGCCCAGCCCCTGGACGAGAGCCGATCGCCGGAGATTTACCGTATCGTCGGGGAGTTAGCCGCCAACGCCGGCCTGCCGATGCCCAGGGTTTATCTCATCGACGATCCCACGCCCAACGCCTTTGCCACCGGCCGCGACCCGGCGCACGCGGTGGTGGCGGTCACCAGCGGCATCGTGGGCATACTGAGCAAGCGCGAGTTGCGCGGGGTGTTGGCCCACGAGCTCACCCACGTCAAAAACCGCGACATCCTGGTGGGTTCCATCGCCGCCACCATCGCCGGCGCGGTGATGGTCCTGGCCAACATGGCCCGCTTCGCCGGCATGTTCGGTGGCGACCGTGACAGCCGCGGCGGGGGCATCGGCCTGCTGGCAATGGCCATCCTGGCCCCGCTGGGGGCCATGGTCATCCAGATGGCCATAAGCCGCAGCCGCGAATACATGGCCGACCGGGGCGGGGCCGCCATTTCCGGCGACCCCCTGGGCCTGGCCGGGGCCCTGGAAAAGCTCCAGAACGCCAACCAGCGCCGGCCCATGGCCCGCGCCCGGGCCGAGACCGCCCACATGTTCATCGTCAACCCCTTAAGCGGCCGCAGCCTGGCCCGGCTCTTTTCCACCCACCCGCCCATGGCCGAACGGGTAGCCCGGCTCTATGCCATGGCCGGGGCGGACTACGGCTCCCGGCCGCCGTCATCCGGGCCGGTCGACGACGCCCCGATCGACGTGAGCCACCTGGCCCCGCCGCCCCCACCACCCAGCGGCGCCGGCGGCAAGATAGACTGGTCATGAGCGGTACGCTTTCCCGGCGCGCCGGCCTGGCCCTGCTGCTGGCCGCGGTGCTCACCCTGGCGGCCTGGCCGGCCCGGGCCGACCGGGCCAGCCGCACCACCCCGGTGGTGCTGGCGGTGCGCACCGTCAGCCCGGCGGTGGTGAACATCAGCACCCTGGGCCGGCGGCGGGTGAACCCCTTTATCACCGGCGACGCGTTCCTTGACCGGTTTTTCGAGGAGTTTTGGGGACGGCGTGCCAGCCGGCAGCGCAGCCTGGGCTCCGGGGTGATCATCGACGGCAACGCCGGGCTCATCGCCACCAACCACCACGTCATCGCCGCGGCCAGCCAGATTCGGGTGCAGTTGGCCGACAAGCGGGTCTTTTTAGCCCAGGTGGTGGGGGCCGACCCCAGCTCCGATCTGGCGGTGCTGCGCATCAAGGCCAAGAAGCCCCTGCCCCAGGCCAAGCTGGGCGACAGCGACGACCTGATGATCGGCGAGAGGGTCATCGCCATCGGCAACCCCTTTGGGCTCTCGCACACGGTGACCACCGGGGTGGTGAGCGCCCTGGACCGCCGGGTGCCCTTTGGCCGCACCACCTTGAGCGGCCTGATCCAGATCGACGCCAGCATCAACCCCGGCAACTCCGGCGGGCCGTTGCTCAACGCCGACGGCGAGGTGATCGGCATCAACACCGCCATCTTCCGGCAGGCCCAGGGCATCGGCTTCGCCATCCCGGTGAACCAGGTGCGCCGCATCATCGGCGACCTGGTGCGCTACGGCGAGGTGGTGCCGGCCTGGCTGGGCCTGGAGCTGCAGACCCTCACCCCGCGCCTGGCCCGCGCCTTTGGCCTGGATCGCGACCGCGGGGTGGTGGTGGTGGGCGTGCTGCCGCGCAGCCCGGCGGCCGAGGCCGGGATAAAGCGGGGCACCGTGGTGGCGGCCGTAAACGGCCGGGCGGTGGACAGCGCCGGCCACTACCTGGAGCTGCTGTCCAAGGTATCGGCCGGCAGCCGGGTCACCCTCACCCTGCAGGACGCGCGCGGCCGGCGGGAGCTGGTGCTGCAGGCGCAGGCCTTCCCCTTGCAGTGGGCCAACGAGCTGGCCTGGCGCATCTTGGGACTGCGGGTGAAGCCGCTTAACCGCGAGTTGGCCTATCGCCACGGGGTGTCCCCCGACGCGGCGGTGGCCATCGCCGAGGTGCGGCCGGGCTCCCGGGCCGAGGCCCTTGGCCTGCGCCGCGGGGACCTGCTGCGGGCCATCGGCGGCCGGCCCACCGGCAGCCTGGGGGCCTTCCAGCGCGAGATGGCCCGCAACCGGCTGCAGTCGCGCATCACCGTGTCGGTGCAGCGCGGCCACGCCAGCGCCCACCTCACCCTGGGGCGCTAGCGGGCCGGCGGGGCGCCGCGGTGGTCGCGGACCTTGAAGTCCGGGGGCGGCTTATAGGAAAAGGCGCCGGCGGGAAGCGGCTGGTTCACCTTCACCTCCCGCAAACGGTAATCGGTGACATCACCCACCAGGGTGACCATGCGAAATCCCCGTGGCAGCAAGCTCCGCCGGTCAAACCACACCACCAGGCGCACCAGGTCGGCCCGCTTGATCTTGGGCTCCAGGGCCAGGGTGAGGGTGTCTGCCAGGGCGGCGGCCTCCTGGCGGGTCGGCTTGGCCACCACGAAGGTGTCTTCCAGGCTGGCCAGGCCGCCCAGGGCCTCCATCAGCGGCTTGAGCCCGCTGGTGAAACGGCTGGTGGGGTAGACGTCGGCCCGCTTGCGGGCGGCCCGCACCCACCACACCGTCTCGGCGGTGGCCACCACCAGTTGCTGGCGCGGCTGGTCCTGCTCCAGGCGCAGGTTCCAGGGACGGCTCCACAGCAGGCGGCCGGTGGCCTTCACCTGCCGGCCGGCGTTGGGCCCCACGGCCACGAAGCGGCTGAGGCGCAGGTAGGAGGCCGACAGGGTGTTTATCTTCTGGTTGGCCTTTTGCACCCGCCGGGCCAGTTGGGACGGGGTCTCGGCCAGGGCCGGCAGGGCCAGGGCCAGCAGAGCCGCGACCGCTAGGGCCGCCAGGGACAATCTCGTTTTCATAACACAACCTCTACCCGGTTGGCGGGGTCGCCTTCCGGCCGGCGGCGCGGTCGCCGCGGCCGGGGTGGTTTTCCATTAATGACGGTGGCGCCGGCGGTTTTTTGCCCCCGGCGCCGCGGCCGGCCGGGCCGGCCTAGTCGCGAATGAGCACCTCGCGGGGACGGGAGCCGTCGCTGGGTCCCACGATGCCCTCGGCCTCCATCTGTTCGATCATGCGGGCCGCCCGGTTGTAGCCCACCCGCAGCCGGCGCTGCACGTAGGAGATGGAGGCCTGGCCGGTCTCCTTGACCAGGCGCACCGCGTCGGGGTAGCGCTCGTCCATCTCCTGGCCGTCCAGGCCGCCGGGGCCGTTATCATCACCGGTGCTGACGATGGACTCGTCGTACTCGGGGGCGGCCTGGCTGCGCAGGTGCTCCACCACCGCGGCGATCTCGGCGTCGGAGACATAAGCCCCGTGGATGCGGGTGAGGCGGCTGGTGCCCGGCGGTACGAAGAGCATATCCCCGTTGCCCAGCAGGTGCTCGGCCCCCTGCACGTCCAGGATGGTGCGCGAGTCCACCCGGCTGGATACCTGGAAGGAGACCCGGGCCGGGAAGTTGGCCTTGATCAGTCCGGTGATGACATCCACCGAGGGGCGCTGGGTGGCCACCACCAGGTGGATGCCGGCGGCGCGGGCCTTTTGGGCCAGGCGGGTGATGAGCCCCTCCACCTCCTTGGAGCTGGCCATCATCAGGTCGGCCAACTCGTCGATGACCACCACGATGTAGGGCAGCGTTTGGTCCCCGGCCGCCTCGCCGGCAGCCTCGTCCAGCTTGCGGTTGTAGGAGGCGATGTTGCGCACCCCCTCTTGCACCAGCAGTTCGTAGCGGCGCTCCATCTCGCCGAAGACCCAGCGCAAGCCGCTGGTGGCCTCCTTGGGTTCGGTGATGATGGGGTGGAGCAGGTGGGGGATGTCGTTATAGGTGGAGAGCTCGATGCGCTTGGGGTCGATCATGAGCAGGCGCACCTGGTCGGGTATGGACTTGTAGAGGATCGAGAGCACCAGGGAGTTGATGAAGACGCTCTTGCCGCTGCCGGTGGCCCCGGCCACCAGCAGGTGGGGCATGCCGCGCAGGTCGTCCACCACCGGCTGGCCCAGGATATCCTTGCCCATGGAAATGGTGAGCGGCGAACGGGCCTTCTGGTAGGCCCGGCTGGCCAGAATCTCACCCAGCAGCACCATCTCACGCCGCTGGGAGGGTATCTCGATGCCGATTACCGCCTTGCCGGGTATGGGGGCCACGATGCGGATGGAGGTGGCCCTGAGGTTCATGGCCAAGTCGTCGGCCAGGTTGGCCACCTTGCTAATCTTCACCCCTGGGGCCGGCTTGAACTCGTACATGGTGACCACCGGTCCCGGGGCCACCTCCACTACCTTGCCGGCCACCCCGAAGTCGGCCAGTTTTTGCTCCAGGCGCTGGGAGTTGCGGCGCAGGTTTTCAGCGTGGTCGGGCTCAATCTGGCCCTGGGGCTGGCTCAGCAAGTCCAGGGGGGGCAGGCGGTATTGCCGGCCGCCCAGGGGCAGGTCCGGCGGGGGCGGGGTCACCTTGGGCGGGGGCGGGGT
>JAMOVV010000204.1 GCA_027067385.1 Desulfarculaceae bacterium | reverse complement strand
ACCCTGAGATGCGGGTGCTGAGCTTCAACAAGGCGGCCGAGGCCATCACCGGGGTGAGCGCCCGCGACGCCCTGGGGCGTCCCTGCCGCGAGGTGCTGGGGGCCTCGGTCTGCGGCGAGGGGTGTCCCCTGAAACGCTCCATGCGCACCGGCGAGCCCTCCCTGGAGATGGACGTGGACATCGCCACGGCCGACGGCGGCAGCAAGCCGGTACGCATCCGCACCGCGGTGCTCACCGACGAGCGGGGCGGGGTGCGGGGCGGGGTGGAGACCTTCCGCGACCTGAGCCAGGAGCAACACCTCATCAAGCGGCTCACCGGTTCCTATACCTTCTGCGACATCAAGGGCAAGTCCAAGGCCATGCGCCGGCTCTTCGCCCTGCTGCCCGAGGTGGCCCGCAGCCGGGCCGGCGTGCTGGTCACCGGCGAGTCGGGCACCGGTAAGGAACTGGTGGCCCGGGCCCTGCACGACCTCTCGCCCCGGGCCGAGGGACCCTTTGTGCCAGTGAATTGCGGGTCCCTCCCCGACACCCTGCTGGAGAGCGAGCTCTTCGGCCACCGCCGCGGCGCCTTCACCGGCGCGGACCGCGACCGGCCCGGCCGCTTTGCCGCCGCCAGGGGCGGGACCATCTTTTTGGACGAGATCGGTGAGATCTCCCAGGCCCTGCAGGTGCGGCTTTTGCGGGTGCTGGACCGGGGAGAGTATGTCCCCCTGGGCGACAACCTGCCGCAAAAGACCGACGCCCGGGTGGTGGCGGCCACCAACCGCGACCTGCGCCAAGAGATGGACGCCGGCAACTTCCGGCAAGACCTCTACTATCGGCTCAACGTGGTGGAGGTGCACCTGCCGCCGCTTCGCCGGCGGCGGGTGGACATACCCCTGTTGGTGGAGCATTTCCTGCAAACCCTGGCCGCCGAGCGCGGCGAACCGGTGCGCACCATCAGCAGCCAGGCCATGGCCCTGATCATGGACCACGACTGGCCGGGCAATGTCCGCGAGCTGAAAAACGCCCTGGAGCACGCCCTGGTCCTGGCCCCCGGCCCTGAGCTGCGGCCGGAGGACCTGCCGGAGTTCGTGCGGGGCGCTGTCGACCGCCGGGCGGTTACCCCGGGGCCGGGACTGGAGTTGGCCCAGCGCGAGCGCCAGGCCATTGTCCAGGCCCTGCGGGCCTGCTCCGGCCACCGCCTGCGCACCGCCGAGGCCCTGGGCATCTCCACCACCACCCTGTGGCGGCGCATGAAGCGCTACGGCATTTCATAGCTGAAACGTTTCAGATTGAAAGCAATCATTTCAAAATGAAATACGCCGGTCGCCTCCCAAACAAGGCTGAAACAGCTAACATCCTGGAAAAACAACGCTAAGCCAGATAGACCATCTTGGCACGAAGGTTGTATCACCTCTGGGCATACACAAACCCTGCGCCGGGAGACCGGCGCAAGTTGCCAAAGGCGAAAACCCATGAACCAAACTCAATCAGGGCCGCAAGGCCTGGAAGAACTGGATCCCCTGGACGCCCGCGTGGCGCGCACCCTGGACAACATCCGCTGCAAACTGCTGGTGATGAGCGGCAAGGGCGGGGTGGGCAAGTCCACCGTGGCCTGCCAGTTGGCCTTGGGCCTGGCCGAGCGGGGTTTCAAAGTAGGCTTGATGGACGTGGACCTGCACGGCCCTTCGCTGCCACGCATGCTGGGACTGGAAGGCCGGGCGGTTATTGACGAAAAGGGGGGGGCCATCAAGCCGATTATCTACAGTCCCAACCTGCGGGTGATCAGCGTGGAGTCGCTATTGCCGGACCGCGACAGCTCGGTGATCTGGCGCGGGCCCTTGAAGATCGCGGTGATCAAGCAGTTCATCGGCGACGTGCGCTGGGGCGAGTTGGACTACCTGATCATCGACTCGCCGCCGGGCACCGGCGACGAGCCGCTCACCGTGGCCCAGGAAGTGACCGGGGCCATGGCGGTGGTGGTGACCACGCCCCAGGAGATCGCCCTGGCCGACGTGCGCAAGTCCTTGGACTTCTGCCTGCAGGTGGAGCTGCCGGTGCTGGGCCTGGTGGAGAACATGGCCGCCATGGCCTGTCCCCACTGCGGTGAGCCCATCGACCTCTTTGGCCAGGGCGGCGGCGAGACCACGGCCAAGGACTACGCGGTGAACTTCCTGGGTTCCATTCCGCTGGACCACCGCATCACCACCGCGGCCGACCAGGGGGCGCCGCTCACCCTGAGCCAGGACGAGCAGGGAGCCGGACCGGCGGTGGCCCAGGTGGTGGAAGCAATTTACCAACGTACATTGGGAAGGAGTTGAACCATGGCCAAGGTAGCGGTGAGTAGTCAGGGCAAGGGACTCGAAAGCCAGGTGGACCCGCGTTTCGGGCGGGCGGCCTATTTCCTGGTGGTGGATACCGAGACCATGGACACGGTGGTGCTGGATAACAACCAGGCCCGCAACATGAGCCACGGGGCGGGCATCCAGGCGGCCGAGCTGGTGTCCCGGGCCGGGGCCGAGGCGGTACTCAGCGGCTTCGTGGGCCCCAAGGCCATGGACGCCCTGCAGGCGGCCGGGCTGGCGGTCTACCAGGACGTGGCCGGGGTGGTGGACGAGGCGGTGCGCCAGTACGCCCGGGGCGAGTTGAAACCCTCCACCGAGGCCAACGGGATGCCGGTGCCCGGTGGCGGCCGGGGGAGCGACCGGCGATGATCCTGGCCGTGGCCAGCGGCAAGGGCGGCACCGGCAAGACCACGGTGGCCGTTTCCCTGGCCGCCGCCCTGGCCCAACGGGGCGGGACCGCCCTGGTGGACCTGGACGTGGAGGCGCCCAACGACCACCTGTTTTTCCAGGCCGATTGGAACCTCTCCCAGCGGGCCTACATTCCGGTGCCCCTGGTGGACGAGGACCGCTGCACCCGCTGCGGGGCCTGCAGCGACCTGTGCCAATTCGCGGCCATCAAGGTGTTGGGCTCGGCCATCGTTACCTTTACCCCGATGTGCCACGGCTGCGGCGGGTGCTGGACCGTGTGCCCCGAGGACTGCATCTCCCAGGACCGGCGCGAGCTGGGCGAGGTGCTCGGCGGCCGGGTGGCCGGGGAGCCGGGCGATCTGCGCCTGCTCATGGGCCGCAGCCGGGTGGGCGAGGCCATGAGCCCGCCGCTGATGAAAAAGGTGATGGCCGCCCTGGAGCCGGCCGAGGCGGTGGTCATCGACGCCCCGCCCGGGGTCTCCTGCCCGGCCATGACCGCTTGCGGGTTTGCCGACGCGGTGCTGCTGGTGACCGAGCCCACCCCCTTTGGACTCTACGACCTCAAGCTGGCGGTAACCGCCCTGTCCGGCCTGGGCAAGCCCCTGGCCGTGGTGGTCAACCGGGCCGGCCTGGGTGACGAGCGGGTCTATGAGTACTGCCAGGACAAGGGGCTAGACATCCTGGCCGAGATCCCCTACGACCGCCAGGTGGCCCTGGCCTACAGCCACGGCCAAACCCTGGGCCAGGCCAGGCCGGAGTGGAACCAGCGCCTGGTGGATCTCTATGACCAGATGCGGGCCAGGATCGCCCCCCCAGCGGCGGCCGGCGACGGAGAGAGATCATGAAGGAACTGCTGGTAATCAGCGGCAAGGGCGGCACCGGCAAGACCTCCATCACCGGGTCCCTGGCCGCCCTGGCCGGGAACAAGGTCCTGGTGGACCTGGACGTGGACGCCCCGGACCTGCATCTGCTCACCCGCCCGCAGTCCAGCCGGCAGGAGGTGTTCGTCTCCGGCAACTACGCCCAGGTGCGCGCGCCGGACTGCACCGGCTGCGGCCATTGCCAGGAGGTGTGCGCCTTTGAGGCGGTGGCGCTGGAGGAGAACGGCTCGGCGGTGATCGATCCCATGGCCTGCGAGGGTTGCAAGCTCTGCGTGGTCACCTGCCCGGAGGAGGCCATTGATTTTCCGGAGCGCGAGTGTGGGCGGTGGATGGTGAGCGACACTCGTTTCGGGACCATGGTGCACGCCCAGCTCTACCCGGGCCAGGAGAACTCCGGCCGCCTGGTGAGCCTGCTGCGGCAAGAGGCGCGCCAATTGGCCGAGCAGCAGGGCCACGCCTTGATCCTGGCCGATGGCACCCCGGGCATCGGTTGCCCGGTGATCAGTTCGCTCTCGGGCACTGACCTGGCCCTGGTGGTGACCGAGCCCACCCTCAGCGGGGTGCATGACCTGGAGCGGGTGTTGGAGTTGTGTCAGCATTTCCGGGTGCCGGCCAAGGTGGTGATCAACAAGGCCGACCTCAACCCCGCCATGACCGGCCAGGTGGCAGAGGCCTGCCGCCGGTGGGGGGTGGAGGTGGTGGCCCGGCTGGAGTTTGACCCCGGGTTCGTCCAAGCGGTGGTGGCCGGCCGCACCCTGGTGGAGCAGCTCCCCCAGGGCCGCTCGGCCGGGGAACTGCGCAGCCTGTGGAGCCGGCTGGAGACCATGCTCTGGTCGTAGGCCCATCGCCGGCGCCCGGCTTGCCGGGTTCGGGCGCTGGGTGTAGTATTGCCGCGCGCGCCGGCCGGTCGGGCCGGCCCGGGAGAGAGGCAAGGAGGTAGTTTGGCATGACCAAGCAACACGATCAGCGGCACGCTGGCGCCAGCAAAGAATTCCAGATGACCGACGAGTTTTTGGCCCACGCCATGACGCCGGCCAACGTGGGGATCATCCCCCATCCCGACGGCTACGCCAACCCCACGGGATCCTGCGGCGACAACATCGAGCTATACCTGCGGGTGCAAGACGAAGTGATCACCGACGCCCGTTTCATGACCGACGGCTGCATACACACCATCGCCTGCGCCAGCGCCCTCACCAGCTTGATCAAGGGTAAAACCGTGTCCGAGGCGGCCAACTTCAGCTACCTGGAGGTCGAAGCCGAAGTGGGCGGCCTGCCCGAAGACCACCTGCACTGCGCCACCCTGGCCGAGGGCGCCCTGAACCAGGCCCTGCAGGACTACTACCAGAAGCGCTCCCAGCCCTGGAAAAAGACCTACTCCAAGACCTAGCCCGGCTTCACCCTCGCCGGTGGGCCAAGGAGCGCGGTGTTGTCTTAAACTGTGGTGGGGCGCCGCCGCGGGGCCTAAGTGGTGCGGCGCAGCAGCAGTAAGGTTAGGTCGTCAAACTGCTCGGCCGGACCGGTAAAGGCGCGGTGGTAGCGTACCAGCCGGTCGATGATATCCGGGGCGGTGGTCACCTCGGTGCGGGACAGCCAGTCCATGGCCCGCGCCGTACCGAACATTTCGCCCCGGGGGTCGATGGCCTCGTCCAGACCGTCGGTGTAGACCAGCAGCAGGTCGCCCACCTCCATTTGCAAAGAGCCCACCGCCAACCCCAGGTCATCGTGTACTCCCACGGCCATGCCTGCCAGGCGCTCGGCCTGTTTCACGTGGCCCGAGGCGCGGCGGACCAGCGGCGGCGGGTGGCCGGCGCTGCTGTAGACCAGCCGGCCGGTGGATATCTGGTACACCCCGTAAAAGACGGTGACGAACATGCACATGTCGTTGCCGGGCAGGATCTGGCGGTTGGTCTCGTCCAAGACCTCGGTGGTGTCCAGGTGGTGGGCCGCGGCGCTCTTGATGAGGGTGCGGGCCACGGTCATGAACAGGGCCGAGGGCACCCCCTTGCCTGACACGTCACCCACCACCACGCCGAGGTGGTCGTGGTCGATCATGAAGTAATCATAGAAATCGCCGCCCACCTGCCGGGCCGGGATGGTGAGGCCGAAGAGGTCGAACTCGTCGCGGTCGGGATAGGGGGGATAGGTGCGCGGCAAGATGGACTCCTGGATGCGGCGGGCCAGGTCCAGCTCGCTCTCGATGCGCTCCTTGGCCGCGGTGGTTTCGGTTAGCTGTTCGATGTAGCGGTTGAGGTCGTCGACCATCTGGTTGAACCCTTCGGCCAGGTCACCCAGTTCGTCGCCGGGGCGCACGCCTGCCACCTTGACCGAGAAGTCGCCGGCGGCCAGGCGGCGGGCGGCCTGGGCCAAGCGGGTGAGGGGACGGGTGAGCCTGGTGATCAGCAGCCACACCACCAGCACCAAAACGGCCAAGCCGGCCAGGGCGATGGAGCCCTGCCGCCGGGCCAGGCGGGCGGCCGGGGCCAGGATGTCCTGCTCTGACACCACCGCGCCGAAGCTCCAGCCCACCCCGGCCACCGGGGCGAAGGCCAGCCAGGCCGGCTGGCCGGTACGCCAGTCCTTGACGCTCACCACGCCCACGCCTCCCCGTATCATGCGTTGCCCCAGCTTGCGCAGGCTGGGCCGCTGCAGCGATTCGGCCAGGGAGAAGATGGACTCGGCCATGATCCATTGGTCCTGGGGCGCGGCCAGGAAGGTGCCGGTACGGCTGATGACAAAGGTCCAGCCGCGGGAGGGGCCGGGCATTTTTCGCAGCCCGCGCTTGAGGTCCTTGATGGATATGTCGGCGGTAACCACGCAGTAGAGCTTGCCCTGGCGGTACACCGGCACTCCCAGGGTGGTCATGATCACGCCGCCGCCGCCCTCGTCATAGTAGGGCTCGCTCCACACCGCACGGCCCAGCAAGGAGGGCGCCAGGTACCAAGGCTGGCGCAGGTAGTTGTACTCCAGGTTGTCGAGAGAGGCACGCTTGGGACCGCTGGGCGAGCGGTACATGTACAGGGCCAGGCGGCGGCGGTTGGGATCGTGGGCAAAGGGAGCGAAGCCCAGGGCCATGCCGAAGATGCGGTGGTCGGCCATTAACTGGGCCCGCAGCATAGACCACATTTGGTCCACGCCCCGGGGAGGGCGGGTCTCGATGGAAACGGCCAGGCCCTTGGTGCGGCCGGCCACCTCGGCCAGGTAGGCGCCGAGCCGGGCGGCTTGGGCCTGGGTGAGGTCTGAAAGCCGCTCCTGGGTGGCGGCGAGCAGGGAGTGGCGGGTGTCGATGTAGCTGACCATCCCCGCGGCCGAGGCCACCAGGGCTACCCCGGCAAATACCACCAGGACGAAACGGGCCCGCAGTCCCAACCAGTGCGGTCTCACGGCCGCTTCCTATGGGCGTTTACCACCATGTCCTGCATGGCCGGCGTAGACTTGATGAACCCGTGCGCTTGCAGTACCCGTCCCACCAGGGCAAAGGTCCGGGGGTCCAGCCGGCCCATACGCCCGGGTTGGTCTCGGGGCACCATGATGATGCGGCGCATCTCCTCCAGCATCCAGCGCTGGTGGCTGCGGTTGGTGGCCAGGCGGTCCCGGTGCACCCGGCGCATGACCGAGTCCAGGGCCGCTTGGGGGTCTGCAAAGGCGCGCCGCCAGCCGGCCAGGGTGGCCGCCACCAGGCGGCGGCAAATATCCGGCGATCGGCGCCAAGTGCCCTCCATGGTGTAGATGCCGTCTTCCGGGAGGTTGATGCCCAGCTTGGCCATGTCAAAGACCACCAACTCGTCATAGTCCACGCCGGCCTGGTAGAGCTGGTGGTACTCGTTGTAGCGCATGGCCGAGGCCACGTCCACCGCGCCCGTTAGCAACAGGGTGATAGTGGTGCCCTGGGGAATGGTGCGCACCTTGATGCCCTGGTGTCTAAAAAGGGCCTGGGCGGCCAGGGAGGATATCCCGCCCCACAGGGATACCCGTCGCCCCTCCAGGTCGGCCAGGCTGGTGATGCCGGTTGAGGCGCGGGCCACCAACAGGTTGGCTGAGCGTTGCACCACTTGGGCCAGGTGCACCAACTCCAGTCCCTTGGCCCGCCGCACCATGGCCGCGGCCAGGGAGGACATGACAAATTGGCAGTGCCCCTGGGCCAGCTCCCGCAGGGAGTCCTTATGGGGACCGCCGGTGCGAACGCGTACCTCCAGGCCGTATTGCCGGTACAGGCCCTGGTCCTGGGCCACGTAGATGCCGGCGAACTGGGACTGGTGGGTCCACACCAGCCCCAAGCTCACCCGGTCCAGGGCCTGGACGGGCGCGGCCGTGGCCAGTAGTCCGATCAGCAGCAGCCCGGCCGCCACCCAGCGCCGAGCGCCGGGGCATTTTGGTGCGGCGGCCCGGTTCACGGCTCTATCCTCTTGCGCAGGGTGAGGATGTTGTACCCATCGCGACGCTGGTATTCTACCTGGTCGGCAAAGGCGCGTACCAGGGGGATGCCCATGCCGCCCACCTGGCGATGCTCCACGTCGGTGGTGGTGGCCGGAGGCGTCTTTTGCAGGGGATTGAAGCGGCGTCCGCGGTCGCGAAACTGAATCTCCAAAAAGCCCGGCGGCTCCTGGCGGCAGATGACTTCCACCTCGCCCGCACCGCCGTCATAGGCGTAGTTGACGATGTTCACGAACACCTCCTCGGCCGCTACCTCCAGGGCCACCGCCGACACCGGGTCCAATCCGGCCGCCCGGGCGTAGTCCAGCACCATGGTCAACACTCGAGCCAGGTGGCCCAGGTCGGCGGGTACGGTTACTTGGTCGGGGGGAAGCGGGGCCACGGGCATCCTCGTGGGCTGGGGGCCGGGAGCGCGGGAAAAGGCGGCTAGGCCATTTGGGCCAATCCCTGTTCCCGGTCCTGGCAGATGGTGAACAGGGTTTTAAAGCCGGATATCTCAAACACCTCGTTGACCAGGTCGTTGAGGCCGCACAGAACCAGTTTTTGCCCGGTATTGCCCAGGCGCTTGGCCATCACCAGGAGACTGCGCAGGCCGGCGCTGCTGATGTATTCCATGCCCGAGAGGTCCAGCAGGTAGCCCTCGGCGGGCTGCTCCAGGTATTGGGCCATCTCCCGGTCGAACTCCGGGGCGCCGATGGTGTCCAGGCGTCCCTGGATGGTGATGACCCAAAGCTTTCCCTGCTGCTGTGCGCTGATATCCATTACCCCCTCCCGGTTGTTTTTCCTGGCCCGCGTTAGGGACCACGCTGCTTTGTCCTTGGGCCTATCTTAATACCAAAGCACCGGCTTGATAATCAAAATATTCTATCCCACCAGGCGTCCAAGGTGAAGGTTAGGCTGGCCTGGGGCCAGGAGGGATGGTAAAGAGGTGGGGTGATTTGCTAACCAAGTTGACAGGTGGAGCGGCCATGGCCAAGGTGACGGTGGTTTTCGAAGACAGCAGCGACGGTGTGGAGGTTTCCTTCCAGTTCGACCCCGAGGTGGAGGACGAGAACAACCTCACCGAGGCCCAGGCCCTGGCCGTGGTCACCATGCAGTGGATGCAGTCCGAGCACGCCCTCACCGAGGAAGAAGACCCGGTCCTGCCCGCCTAGTTCACCGGTCGCGGCGCCGGGCCCGGCTATGCGGGGCGCCTAGTCTGCAAAGAGCTCGGTGCTGAGATACCTCTCACCGGTCGAAGGCAGCATCACCACGATCATCCGGTCCTCATACTCCGGCCGTTGGGCCAGCGTAAGGGCCGCGTGCAAGGCCGCGCCGGAGGAGATGCCGCAGAGCAGGCCCTCCAGCCTGGCCAGGTGGCGGGCGGCGGCAAAGGCCTGGTCGTTGGTTACCGTGATCACCTCGTCGATGATCTCGGTATTGAGCACCGCCGGAATGAAGCCGGCCCCGATGCCTTGTATCTTGTGGGGGCCGGGTTTGCCGCCCGAGAGCACCGGCGAATCGGCCGGCTCCACCGCCACCGACTGGAACGATGGCTTGCGCGCCTTTATTACCTCGGCCACGCCGGTGATGGTGCCGCCGGTGCCCACGCCGGCCACCACCGCGTCCACCCGGCCGTCGCTGTGGCGCCAAATCTCTTCGGCCGTGGTGCGGCGGTGGATCTCCGGGTTGGCCGGGTTGGTGAACTGGTTGGGCATATAGGCGGCCTCGGTCTGTGAGGCGATCTCCTCGGCCTTGCTGATGGCCCCCTGCATGCCCTCGGCCGCCGGAGTGAGCACCAACTCGGCCCCCAGGTGCCCCAGCAGCTTGCGGCGCTCCAGGCTCATGGACTCGGGCATGGTGAGTACCAGCCGGTAGCCCTGGGCCGCACACACCATGGCCAGGGCGATGCCGGTGTTGCCGCTGGTGGGTTCCACGATGGTGGTGTCCGGGCCGATCTTGCCGTCGGCCTGGGCCTGGGCGATCATGGCCGCGCCGATGCGGTCTTTCACGCTGCCCAGCGGGTTGCGGTATTCCAGCTTGGCCAGCAGCTTGGCGCCGCATCCGGCGGCCACCCGCTCCAGGGCCACCAAGGGGGTGTTGCCGATGCTCCAGGTAACGTCACGATAAAGCCGACCCATTGAATCTCTCCCTGTCAGACCAACTCGGGGCCCTGGCCGTCGGATCCCTTGTAGACCAGGGCGGGGCGCTCCAAAAACACCTTGGTGTCCGGCGGCACCGATTCGGTGAGCCAGACGTTGCCGCCGATCACCGAGCGCGCGCCGATGCGCGTCTCGCCGCCCAGGATGGTGGCCCCGGCGTAGATGATCACGTCGTCCTCGATGGTGGGGTGACGCTTTTGGCCGCGTAGGTGCTCGCCGGCCCCGGGCGGCAGGGACAGGGCCCCCAGGGTCACCCCTTGGTAGAGCCGCACCCGCCGGCCGATCTGGCAGGTCTGGCCGATCACCACCCCGGTGCCGTGGTCGATGAAAAAGCTCTCGCCGATCTCGGCCCCGGGATGGATGTCGATGCCGGTGAGGCTGTGGGCGTACTCGGTCATCATGCGCGGCAGGATGGGTATGCCGCGGCCCACCAGCAGGTGGGCCATGCGGTAGACGGTTATGGCCAGCAGGCCGGGATAGCTGAAGATGATCTCGTCATAACCGCTGGTGGCCGGGTCGCCTTCGGCCGCGGCGCGTACGTCGGCCCCCAGCACGGTGCGCAGACCGGGCAGGGCCTGCAGGAAGACCAGGGCCTCCTGCCGCCCCATGTCGGCGCATTCCCGGCAGTCCTGGGCATAGCGGAAGCAGTCGTGGCGCACCGCGCGGGTGATCTGGGTGGTCAGCTCCTGGTACAGGGCGGTGACCTCCTGGCCCAGGTAGTACTCCAGGTTGTGAGCGTCGATGCCGGCCGGTGAAAAGTAGCCGGGGTAGAGGATATCGCGGGTGCGCTCCACGATCTGGATCACCGCCTGGCGCGAGGGCAGGGGGGTGGGGCTGACGTGGTCGTAGCAGTCGCGGCTGCGGCAGGTGCCGGCCAGCTCGCGCACCACCTCGGGAATCCGCTGCAAAAACTGCCGGTGATCCTGTTGGTGCAAGTTGCACTCATCGGCCTTTTTTAAAAGATCATGTTGCATGCTGCGGCCTCTTTTCATGGATAGGGCCCGGCCGCCCCGGGGCGGCCGCCGGTTTAATGCACGGAGCCATATGATCCAGTTTACCGGCGCCGAGAAACCCTAGCAACCACCGCGTATATGTGGGGCTTTTGGGCCGGAAGGCTCTTGCCGCAAGGAGCTTGCCGTGATGATCGCCCCTGCGCCATAATGGCCGCGAAGCAAACCGGAAGGAAACACGGTGCGGATAAACGCGAGCGGTAAGGGGTGGTGGGCCGGGGGCCTGGTGTTGGCCGGACTGGCGGTGCTGTTTCTTCCCGGCCTGGTGGAACACGTCCGCCTGTCGGCCGACCGGCTGGTCTTTGCCGATGACGTGCGGCAGCACGTCTTTGCCTTTTATCCATATTACCAACCCGGCCTGTTGGACGGCGACTACCTGGCCCGCTACATCCTGGCCCTGTCGCCGCCGGGGCACAGCCTGGTCTACATCCTGGCCGCCCGGCTCTGGGACCCGGCCTGGGTGAGCAAGGTATTGCCTTACCTGCAATACGCCGGGGTGCTCGTCTTGCTGGGCGCTTGCGCCCGCCGCCTGGGGGGCTGGCCGGCGGTTTTGGCAACCCTGGCCCTGGCCCTTTCGTCGCACGTGCTTTTGGACTACATGACCGGCGGGGTGGCCCGCTCCTGGGCCTATCCCCTCATGGCCGGGGCGGCGGCGGCCCTGGTTTGGGGGCGGGTGTACCCGCTGGCGGTGATCACGGTGCTGGGAGCGGCGCTGTATCCCCCGGCGGCCGCGGTATGCGGAATCGGCCTGGCCCTGTGGCTTTTGCTGTGGCCGGCGGCCGATCGGGGCGCGGCCAGCGACTGGTCTTGGCCCAAGCGCTGGGGCCTGGTCGCGGTCACGGCGCTGGTGTGCGCAGCCCTGGTGGTTCCCATGGCCATGGGCCTGCGCCAGTACGGCCGCCGCTTGGGTCCGGCCGACGTGGCCGCCTACCCGGAGCTGGGTCCCGGCGGCCGCTACGGTCCGGACGACCGTTCGCCCTATCCTTACGTATGGATCGCCACGGCCGACGCCTTTGGCCGATCGCTGCTGGCCGGCCAAGACGCCTGGTGGCCCAGCCTGCGCCGGACCTTGCAAAAAGGCTCCCGCCCCGGCCGCCCCGCTACGGCGCTGGTGATCGTGGTGGGCGTGGTGGGGGTGGCCTGCCTGGTCGGGCTGGGCTTGGCCTTCAGGTCCCGGCCGGAGCTGCGCCGGCTCTTGGCCCTGCTGGCCGCGTCCCTCTTGGGCTACGGCCTGGCCAAGCTGCTGGCCCCCTACCTCTTTTTGCCCCATCGTTACCTCATCTACTCCATACCCATACTCACCTTCCTGGCCTTTCCCGTGGCCATAAGCGCCCTGGTGCGAGGGCGGCCCCGCACCACCTGGCCCGGGCTGGCCCCGGCCGTGGTTATCGCGGCCGCGTTGGTGGTGCTGCTCACCCTGGGCGGCCAAGGCGGCGGACGCACCGGTCTCTCGTTGCGTAGCAAAACGCTGGGCCCGGAGTTTTACCAACGCCTGGCCGCTCTACCGGCTGGCGCCAAGATCGCCGGATGGCCCAACGGGGTGGTGGACGACCTGCCTTATCTCTGCCGCCGGCCGGCCCTGGTCACCTTTGAGTGCCACCAGGCCTTTCACCAGGGCTTTGCCGATGAGATGCGCCGCCGCATGCGCGCGCTCATAGCGGCCTATTTCGCCACCTCGCCCCAACCCCTGCGGGAGCTGCGCCGCCGCTTTGGCGTGGGCTACCTGGTGGTGGACCTGCGTCACCTGGGGCCCAAGCCGCCCCGCTACTTCGCGCCTTTTGACCAGTGGACAAGCGCGGCCCACCGGGCCATGCGCCGCCGCGGCAGTGAGGTGCTGCGCCAACTGGACCGGGCGGCAGTCTTTCGCCAGGGCGACCTGGTGGTGCTGGATTTGAGCAAGATCGCGGGTTAGTCGGGCTTTAGCAGGTAGACCTCGGTGTCCGGGGCCAACCAGCGGCGGGCCGGGTAGGCGCGCACCACCTGGTAGCCGGCCAGGCGGCCCAGGGCCACCAGGTAGTCCTCGCGCTGGACCCACCACCAGCTCAGCCCCGGCCGGGGGCGAAAGGACGGGTGGTGGCAGTGCAGGCCGTTGAACGCAAACCCGCCGTCCAGGTGGCAGGGGTTCACTCCCAGGTCTCGTACGGCGTGCCGCCGGGCCTGCTGCGCGGCGCGCTCGATGGCCATGAAATCGTGGGTGCCGCCCACCGCCCACACCGCGGCCAGGACCACCAGGGCCCCGGCCGCGGCCAGGCGCGGGAGGGGTACGGCGCGGTGAAGCGGCCCCTGGGGCCGGGCCACCAGCCAGACGATCCAGAGCAGGATGAGCAGCATGAGGTAGCGGTCGTGAAAACCAATCACCGCCAGGCCGGCCAGGTAGACTAGCCCGCTGACCAGAGCGGTGAGGGCGATGAAGCCGGCCGGGCCCTGGCCGCAGCGGTCGCGCAACGAACGGGCCAGGGCCGCCACCAGGTGCAGCATCGCCGGCGCGGTGATGAAACCGACCAGGTCCCACACCATCGGGGGCAAGGGGCGCAGCGCGCTATGGCCCAGGAGGTAGGTGTCTTTGAACAGCAGGGGGCCGATGCCCAGGTTCATCAGCACGTTGCCAAAGCCCATGCTCGCCAGCAGGCGCTGGAAGACCTGGCTGGGCCAAGGGATGAACCCGGCCAGGGCCGCGCCTTCAACCGCCAGGCAGGCGGCCACGTAGATGAGCCAGCCGCGGCGGGCGTGGGCTCCCGCCTGGCTTGGTCGGCTGCCCAGCAGCAACAGGGGCAGCAAAAAAAAGGTAGTGATACCCAGGCCGGCGGCCACCAGGCGGCCGGCGACCAGGCCGGCGAAGTCCAGGTAGCGTTGCGGGTCGCCGCTGAGTAGCAGGGGGATGAGCCGGCGCACCAGTTGGTGCTGGCCCAAGGGGGTGGACCCGCTGGCGGCCAGCATCCACTCCCAGGCCAGCCAGGGCCCGCAGACCAGGACCACGGTGAGCAGGGTGAGCCGCCAACGGCCCAGGGCGCGGGCCGCCGGGTGCAGCCAGGTGGCGGCCAAAAACCCCACGGCCAGTACCAGGGCCAGTTGGCGGGTGAGCACCGCGGCGGCGCACAAAAGCAGGCCCAGGCAGACCAGGCCCCAGGCGCCGCGGCCCATCCCGCCGTGCAGGGCCAGCAGGGCCATGGCCACCAGCGAGGTGGCCGTGACGTCGGTCATGAAGGTGAAGCTCTGGGAGAAGAACAGCGGGTTGGCCGCCAAGGTGAGGGCCCCCAGCAGGGCCACGCCGGCGCTGGCCCCCACCGAGCGCAGCAGCATAAAGAGCGCGCCGGAGCCCAGCAGGCCCATCACCACCACGGACAGGCGCAGCGCGGTGAAGCTCTCGCCGAAAAGGCTGGTGAACAGCCCGCCCCACAGCAGGTGCACGATGAGCGCGATGCCCCCGCCGGCCCACCCGGTGGAGGCCAGGCGTCCCTGGTGCAGCAGGGCCATGAGGGCCTGCCAGTAGCTCCAGTCGTCGTTGAGCGGGAACTCGCCGGCCGGGTCTACCAGCCAGGCGGCCGCCAGCCAAAAGCCCAGCAGGCACAGCCCGGCTCCCCAGGCGCGGGCCGGCCCGGAGGAGCTATGGGATAACGACGCGAACATAGACCCGGTTAACACAAAGCACGGCCGGTAGGCAAGGACGACACGGTTGACAGGCGTTGGCCGGCCCCCGTAACATGGCCCGAGTCCGGCTTTACCGGTGACACCCTCAACCACGGTGAGCAGCCCATGCCCGGCCACCAGACCACCATCGTTGTCGTGCCGGCCTACAACGCCGCCGCCACCCTGGCCAGGGTGGTAAGCGATATACCCCGCCGCCTGGTGGACGAGGTGATCGTGGTCGACGACGCCAGCCGCGACCACACCGCGCAGGTGGCCCGGGGCCTGGAGGTCACCTTGGTGCGCCAGCCGCGCAACCAGGGCTACGGCGCCACCCAAAAGACCTGCTACGACCTGGCCCTGGAGCGCGGGGCCGACCACGTGATCATGATCCACGGCGACTACCAGTACGACCCCCGCCTAATCCCGGCCGCGGCAAACCTGCTGGAGCTGGGGGTGTGCGACGTGATCCTGGGCAATCGCATCCGCACCCGGCGCGAGGCCCTGGACGGCGGCATGCCCCTGGTGAAATACTTGGCCAACCGCGTGCTCACCTTTGTGGAGAACGTTATCTCGGGCCAGAACCTCGGCGAATGGCACAGCGGGTGGCGGGCCTACCGCGGCGAGGTGCTGCGCCGGCTGCCCTACCATCTAAATAGCGACGACTTTGTCTTTGACACCCAGTTTTTGGTGCAGTGCGTGCACTTCGGATTCCGCATCGGCGACATCCCGGCCCCGGTGCGCTACTTTGACGAGGCCAGCAGCATCGACCTGCGCGACTCGGCCCGCTACGCCTTGCAGACCCTCAAGACCTTTGCCAGTTGGTACCTCACCTCCCTGGGCTGGCTCCACGACCCGCGGTTTCCCAAGCAGCCATGACCGCCCGCCCCGCGAACTCGGGACCGCTGGTGCGAGCCGGCCGGCCAGAGGGTGGACCCTTGAAACGCCGGGTCGCTTAAACCAGGCGGGCGCCAACCAGCAGGCGCACGATCTTTTCCCCGGCCGTGCCGTCGCCATAGGGACCTGGGCCGGGGTCGACCTCCGGCCGCCGGCCGAACATCCGGCGGGCGCTCTCCACGATGGCCTTTGCGCCGCCGGGCGCCAGTACGTGGCCCGCGCCCAGGAGCTCCACCCACTCGGTCTCGCGGCGCAGGGTGAGGCAGGGACGGGCGTAAAAAAAAGCCTCGCGCTGCACCCCTCCCGAATCGGTGATTATCAACCCGGCGTTTTTCTCCAGGACGGCCATGTCACCGTATCCCACCGGATCGATGACCCGCAGGCGCTTTTGCACCTCGGCCAACCGGCCGGCCGCGGCCAAGCGAGCGCGGGTGCGCGGGTGCAGGGGGGTCACCACCGGGTGGTCGTCGGCCAGCTCGGCCAGGGCGGTGAAGATATCGGACAGCCGGCCGGGTTGGTCGGTGTTCTCCTGGCGGTGCACCGTGGCCAGGCAGTAGCCCCCCGGCTCCAGCCCCAACGCGGCCAGCATCCGGCTGGCGTGCCGGCCGCGCTCTGCGTGGTATAGGGCCGCGTCGTACATCACGTCACCCACCAGCACGGCCAGGGGATGGTTGCGCCTTATGTCCTGGCGATATGGCTCCGCGCCGGCCTGCGCCGGCCACCCGGCGCGCAGGTCCGGCCCCGGGGTAAAGCCTTCGGCCTGGAGGTTGTCCCGGGCCGTAGGTGAGGGGCACAGGAGAAGATCGCAGGCGTGATCAGCCAGCACCCGGTTGATCTCCTCGGGCATGGCCCGGTTGAAGCTGCGCACCCCGGCCTCCACGTGGGCCAGGGGTATCTGCAGCTTGGCCGCGGCCAGGGCGCCGGCCAGGGTGGAGTTGGTGTCGCCGTAGACCACCACCCAGTCCGGGGCCAGCTCGACCAGCAACTCCTCGATGGCCTGGAGCATGCGGCCGGTCATGGCTCCGTGGCCCAGGGAAGCCACCCCCAGGTTGTAGTGCGGTTGGGGTATGCCCAACTCGTCGAAAAACACCTCGGACATCTCGGGGTCAAAGTGCTGGCCGGTGTGGATGATGGTCTCGGCGATTTGCGCTTCGTCACCGGCGGCGGCCATGGCGCGCGAGACCACGGCCAGCTTGATGAACTGGGGCCGAGCGCCCACCACCGATACCACCTTCATGGCCGCACAACCTTGCGTAGCGCGGCGAGATACCGGGCGGCCAGATGGTCTCGGGTGTAGTGGGCCGTCACGTAGGCGCGCCCGGCCCGTCCCATGGCCGCCCTCCGCCCGGGTTCCCCGGCCAGGCGCATTATTGAATCCGCAAGTCCCTGGGCGTCCTCGGGCTCCACCATGTCCCCGCAGCCCGCCTCGGCGATGAGACGCTCGAACTCGCCTCCGGGCACGCTGTGGATGATGGGGCGGCTCATGGCCATGAGCTCAAAAACCTTGGATGGCAAGGACGCCTGGAACAAGGGGTCTTTTTTTACCAGGACCAGGCACACGTCACTGGCTGCGTAGTAGTATTTGACCTCTTCTTTGCTTACCGCCGGCAGCACATGAAGGTTGTCCAGGGACGCAGCCCCGTCGGCCAGGGCTTGCCAGGCCGCGCCGTCACCGACCACCAGGATCTGGATGTGGGTCTGATCCCGCAGCAAACGGGCGACATCGATCAGCACCTCCAAGCCGTGGGCCAGGCCCACCGTGCCGATGTAGGAGGCTAGGAACTTGTCGCCGGCTCTGACGCGTTGCTCTATTTCCGCCGGGATGGGCTCGGGCCTGAAGCGCTCGAGGTCCACTCCATTGGTGATGGCGACTATCTTGCGCGCCTCGATTCCTCTTTGAACCAATACGTCCTTGATCCCCTGGGTGGCGGTGACGATCAGGGCCGCATGGTCATAGAGGAAGGTTTCCAGCTTTTCCAGCAGACGGATGAAAACGCCCTCTTGCATGACGCCTACGCTCACTATGGACTCGGGCCAGATGTCGCAGACCTCCATGACAAAGGGCCGGCGCTTGCACCACGCGGTAAGCAACCCGGCCAAGGCGCAGAGCAGTTGCGGGCTGGTGGCCACCACCAGGTCGGGACGGCCCGCGCGCAGCACGGCCGGCCAGATGGCCAAGACAAAAAATAAAAACGAGAGCATGCGCCGCAGACGTCCGGCATTGGCGGCAAACAAGCCCTTGACCCGAAACACTTCGATGCCGTCGACATTCTCGCGGGTCAAGGCGCGGTTGCGGTGGCCGGGAAAAATCTTGCCGCGCGGGTGGCTGGGATGGTTGGTGATCACGGTTACCTTGACGTCCGGCTGCCTGGCCCAACGCACGGCGTGGTCATAGGTGCGCCCGGCGGTGGCGTTGACCTCGGGCGGGAAATAGTGGCTGAGGAAAAGGATATGCATACGGCGCTAACTCACACCACGGTGGTGAAGGACCCGCCACCGTCGATAAACTGGCGATGCCACAGCTCCAGGCAGAGCACCCCCCACACCGCCCGGCTGAACTCGGGCTCGTTGTCCAGGGTCTCTTCCAGGGCCTTGGGGTTGAATAGCCCTCGCTGCCGGCAGCGCTGGGAAAGCAGGATGTCACCGACGAACTCGCGCAGGGGACCCTTGAGCCACTTGCTAAGCGGCACCGGGAATCCCATCTTGTCGCGCCGCCGGATAATCGGCTCGGGTACCAGGTTGCGCACCGCCCGCCGGAAAAGGTGTTTGAGACGGCCGTTCTTGAACTTGATGCCCGGCGGCACCGAGACCATCAGCTCCACCAGGCGGTAGTCCAACAGGGGCACCCGCGACTCTATGCCCCAGGCCATGGAGGTACGGTCCTCCACGTGCAGCAGGGCCTGCAGGTGGGTCTGGGTGTCAAAATTGAGGATGCGGTTGATCATGGCCTCCGGCCCCGGGGCCTCGAACACGGCGCGGAACTCCTCGAAGGTCTGCCGGGAGTGGTTCTGGTAAGCCTCGGCCAGCAGCCCCCGGCTAGAGGGCAGACGG
>JAMOVV010000203.1 GCA_027067385.1 Desulfarculaceae bacterium | reverse complement strand
GACGATCTTATGTCCATGATCCTGCACGGGCTCAAAGCGCCGCTCACCGGGGCCAAGGAGATGGTCCGCCTGGCGGCCGAGGACCCGGCCCCGGACCCCACGGAGCAGGGCCACCGGCTAGACCTGGCCGAGAGCGAGCTGGAGCTGCTGTGGCGGCGGATCACCAACCTGTTGGACCTAAGCCGCATGGAGTCCGAGGAGCCGGCGGTCAACCGCGAGCCGGTGAACCTGGCCTCACTGGCTTCGGAGGCCCGCGACACCCTGGCGGCCATGGCCCGGGGCAAGGGGGTGAAAATTTGGCTGGAGACCTCCGGCGCACCCACCGCCATGGCCGACGAAGAGCTGACCGAACGCATCGTGGTCAACCTGTTACTCAACGCCCTGCAGGTATCGTCACCCGGCGCCGGGGGGCGGGGCGAGGTGACCATCCAGGTGGGCGACCACGACCAGGTGGCCCTCTTGGAGGTGATCGACTCCGGCCCCGGGGTGGACCCCGCCCGGGCCGACGATATCTTCGAGTCCGCCGGCCGGATTCCCCCGGAGGGGGGAAGCCCGGGCCAGGGGCTACGCTTCAGCCGTCGGGCGGCCCGCCTGATGCACGGTGATGTGCGCTTTGACAACCTACTCCAGGGAGGGGCGCGGTTCCGCCTCACCCTGCCTGCGGCCCGCCGCGGTTGATGGGCCGCGCGCCGGCCGGAACCTGGGCCCTGGGCGCCGCCGCGGTGGACCCGGCGGTGCTCAAGGCCGAGATCACGCGCCTGGAGCGGGTGGCCTCCCGCCTGGGCCACTGCCTGGTGGCCGACGGCCAACAGACCATGCGCCTGCTCTTGGGCCAAGCCATCAGGGAGGCCGGCTTCAGCTCGGTCCACCTGGCCGGCGACGGCAAATCGGCCTGGCAAAGCCTGCAGGAACACGACTGCGACCTGGCGGTGGTAGACCTCAACCTGGCCGAGCTCGACGGCCTGGGCCTGCTGGACCGGGTGCGCTCCCACCCCGACCTGGCCGGCATGGTCTTCATCATGGTAAGCGGTGACAACCTGGACCGCCAGGTGCTGCGGGTGGCCGAGGAGCCCTGGGACGTTTACCTGGCCAAGCCGGTGAGTCCCCGGCGGCTCACCCGCCGCCTGGACATGGTAGTGCAGCGCCGCCTGGCCACCGCCCGGGCCCTGCTGTTGGAAAGCGGCGGCCAGGTCGACCGGGCGGTGGAGATGCTCTTGGGCGCGGTGCACGACCACCCGGGCTTCACCTGGCCCCTGTTCGTGCTGGCCAGGCTGCTGGAGCGGGCCGGCCGGGACGGCGAGGCCGGGGAGTGCTACCAGCGGGCCTTGGACATGGACCCCGCAGCGGCCAGCGCCCTGGTGGGCATGGGCCGTATCTTGCAAAAGTCGGGCGACGGCCCCGGGGCGCGGGCCCTTTACCGCCGGGCCCTGGAGGCCAACCCTTCCTACTACCGGGCCTACGACGTGTTGGCCGATTCCCTGGCCCTGGACGGCCGGGGGGACCAGGCCCTGGCGGTGCTGGAGGCGGCGGTGCGCCGCCGGGGCGGCCAGAACGCCGGCCGGCTGGAGCGCCTGGGCGGCTTTCGCATGCAGGCCGGCCGCTATGCCGAGGCCGAGGAGTCCTTCATCAAGGCCCTGGACCTGCGGCCCCACCGCCACGTGGGGTCCAACCGCTTCAACCTGGGCAAGGCCCGCCTGGCCCAGGGACGCTGGGCCGAGGCGGTGGTAGACCTGCGGGCCGCGGCCCGGGCCGCCGCCGCCGAGGGCGACACCCCCACCGCCACCGCCGCGGTCTTCTCTATGGTGGAGGCCCACCTGGAGCGCGGCTACCTGGACCTGGCCGAGGAGGTCCTGGCCGAGGCGGTGGACCCGGCCGCCTGGCCCGGGGAGACGCCGCCGCTGGCCCCAGCCGAGATCATGGCCCGGGCCGGCCGGCTGTTTTTGGACCGGGGGCACCTGGGCTCGGCCCGGCGCAGTTTCATCCACTCGCTGAACCTGGCCGGGGCCGACGCGGACGCCTTGCAGGCGGTGCAGCGCTGGTGCGAGGCGGCGGGCCACCCGGAGGTGGGCCAGGCGGTGGCCGCGGCGGTCACCGCGCGCCGGCCCAGCGCCCTGGAAGAGATCGTGTCCCGGGCCATAGCTCTGGTGCGCCAACAGAGCTACCCAGAGGCCGAGACCCTCTACCGCCAGGCCCTGGACCTGGCGCCGGATTCCGGCCGGGTGCACTTCAACTTGTCCAAGCTCTACCTGCGCCTCAACCAGTCCCAGGCGGCCGGCCGCCACCTGGGACTGGCCACCCGCTGGGGCCTGGCCGACGCCGACTGGGACCTGGTGTTGGAGACGGCCAAGGTTTTCGAGGGGCTGGGCCAAGCGGCCCGGGCCCGCCGGGTATTGCAGCAGGTGCTGGAGCGCCAACCGGAGAACCGGGAGGCCTCCCGGCGGCTGGCCCAGCTCAACCGCCGGCAAGCGGCGCGCCTTTGAACCACCGGCATGGGGGCCATGCCCCGAGAACCCAGGGAAACGCAACCCCCCGTCCCGGCTTGGCTGGCTGGTGGGGTTAAAAATCTCCGATGTGGCTGTGTGGTCCTGAGGCGTTTGAATTAGGCGGCCGCTGGCTGGCGGGCTTGCTCCGGTGCCTTGCCGGGCTGCGTTGATACGCCTCTATTACTGCCCCGTCCGCCCCGCTTGGCTTTGTCCCGTCGCCCCTCGGACCCTTTTCGCCGCCCGGCTACTCGCTTACCCGTTGTCCCGCTTGGCTTTGCCCCTGCGCCCCCCTGGCTCCGCTTGCCCGCTGGCCCCCTTGGCCCCGCTGCCCCGCTGGGCTTTTCGCCCTATCGCCCCGTCGGCCCCTGCCTCCCTGGACCTGTCGCCCCTGGACCTATCGCCCCGTCGGCCCCTGCCTCCCTGGTGTCGCCTGTCGCCCCCTTGGCCCTGTAGCCCTGAACCTGCCTCCCTGGTGTCGCCCTGTCGTCCCGTCGGTCCCCTGCCTCCCTGGACCTGTCGCCCCCTTGGCCCCCTTGGGACCGGCGGCCTAGACTTTGCGGACTAGGCCCACCATGGTTCCCAGGATGTTCAAGGGCTCGTCGTCGGGCCGTACCCGGATGGGTTCCATGGCTTGGTTGGCCGGACGTAGCTCCACCGTGTCGCCCTGGCGGTGAAAGCGCTTGAGGGTCACTTCCTCGCCCCAGAGCACCGCCACCACCTGGCCCTGTTGGGCCTCCTGCTGGGAACGCAGGATCACCAGGTCGCCTTCGGAGATGTGGTCCTCGATCATGGAGTCGCCCTGGACCTTGAGTGCGAAGAATTCGCCGGCGCCGAAGAAGGAGGGGTCGAGGTCCAGCACCTCCTCGGCCTCGGCCACCGCCAGGATGGGCTCGCCGGCGGCGATGCGCCCCAGCACCGGGATGCCCTGGGCCGCCGCCGGGTGCAGCACCTCCAGGGCGCGCGGCTGCTTGGGTGCGCTGCGGATGTAGCCCTTGCGTTGCAGGGCCTTCATGTGGTCGTGTGCGGCCCGGGGTGATTTGAAACCAAAGTGGGCCGCCACCTCGCGCACGGTGGGCGGGTAGCCGTGAGCCGCGAGAAAGTCCTTGATGAATTCCAGCACCTGTGCTTGCCGGTTGGTTAAACCCAGGGTCATGGTGTCTTCTCCTGGAGGGTACATTCGTATAGTACCAAGGAGGGGGGGTGGGGACAAGCTAAAATTAAGGGGAGTAACGGATAGGTTTACTTTGGCCTTGGGGTTGTATGGTGGTTATACGTTAGAATAATAAATTGAGTCACAAAGCGGCGGCGGGTGGAATTGCATTCCAGGATAGGAGCGGGTGGTGGCTGGCATTAGTTCCATGGGCGACAGCGGCCGGAACGTGGCGGAGGTGGCCGAGTTTCTGCTGGGCTCGCAGAGTTTTGGCATCAACGGCTCCAAGATCAAGCAGATCGTGCAATACGATCAAGGCAAGGTCACCTATCCTCCTTTTAATCATCCCTCGGTGGTGGGGGTGTATCTTTTCCGGGGCGCCACCATTCCCCTGATCGAGTTGGATACTTATTTAAGTATGCCCCGGCGCGAGGACCTGGAGCGCCAAGTGGTGGTGGTCACCGAGTTCAACGAGATGACCACCGGTTTCATCGCCGACCGGGTCAACCGCATCCACCGGTTGTCTTGGACCAAGGTGCTTCCCCTGAGCCCCTACCTGGCCGAGCGCTCGCCCCAGATCATCGGTACGATTTCTTTTGAGGACCGCGAGATATTGGTCCTGGACCTGGAGCAGATCATCGGCGAGATTTTTCCGTCCTCGGTGGTCAACTACAATGCGCAGACCTTTGCCGACGTCCCCCGCCTCCAGCGGCGGGAGGAGGTCAAGGTTTTCTTTGCCGAGGATTCCTTCATCATCCGCACCCAGCTCACCAAGGTGCTCAAGACAGTGGGCTACCAGGACATAACCGCCTTTGCCAACGGGCAGGAGGCCCTGGACGCCATTGTGCAGGCCCAGCAAAAGGCCGAGGCGAGCGGCGGCCGGCTGGGCGACTATGTCAACCTGCTGGTGAGCGACATCGAGATGCCCCAGATGGACGGCCTGGTCTTGTGCGAGACGATCAAGAAGGAGATGGGCCTGGACCTGCCGGTGTTGATTTTTTCCTCGTTGTTAAACGAGCAGGTGGCCCGCAAGTGCGAGGAGGCCGGTTTCGACGCCTCGGTATCCAAGCCGCAGACTGAGCAGGTCATCGCCCTGATGGACAAGCTGAGCCTGGGCCCGGCCGCGGCGGCCGGGGATTAGGGCAGGGACCGGAGGGCCTGCACCAACCGCGGCATAATCTGCGTGGCGCCTTCCTGTAAAAAGTAGTCGGTTACGCCCTCGGTGAGTCCGGTGGGCTCGGGATTCACCTCGATGATGGTGGCGCGGTTTTGCTTGGCCACCAGGGGCAGGCTGCTGGCCGGGGCCACCACCGCGCTGGTGCCCACCACCAGCATCACCCGGCAGCGGGCCGCGGCCTCCATGGCGGTTAGCAGGGCGCGTTGGGGCAGGGCCTCGCCAAAGAAGATTACGTCGGGCTTGATGAGCCCGCCGCAGGCGCAGCGTGGCGGCATGTCGCCCATGCTCACGATGCTCTTGCCGTAGCGTTGGCCGCAGTCCAGACAGATCATCCGGCGGCCCGAGCCGTGCAGCTCCACCACCCGGCGGCTGCCGGCGGCCTGGTGCAGGCCGTCGATGTTCTGGGTTATCACCAGGTGCATGCGGCCCATCTGCTCCAGCTCGGCCAGGGCGCTGTGGGCCGGGTTGGGGCGGGCCGCGGCCATGAGGTCTTCCAGCTCCAGCAGCATGGGCCAGACCTTTTCCGGGTGGCTGGTGAAGGCCTCGATGGTGGCGTAGTCCATGGGGTCGTAGCGGTCCCACAACCCCTGGGACCCGCGGAAGGCGGGGATGCCGCTGTCTATGCTGATGCCGGCCCCGGTGAGGGCCACCACCGTGCCGCCGCCGGCCAAAGCCCGGGCGGCGCCGTTCAATTCGCCTTGCATTCACCGGCCTTTCGTGTCAAAAGCAGGGAATCATTTTTGCCCGCCGCGCCGCGACCGTGGCCGGCGGCAGGAGAACACGTCATGCGCCCTACCGATAAGATAACCGTACCCATGCTGGACCTCAAGGCCCAGTTCAAGACCATTGGCCCGGAGATTATGGACGCGGTGGCCGAGGTCTTCCAGACCCAGGCCTTCATCCTGGGGCCCGGCGTGGCCCGGGCCGAGGAAGAGCTGGCCCGCCTGGTGGGCACGCCCCACGCCCTGGGGGTGTCCTCGGGCACCGACGCCTTGCTGCTGTCGCTCATGGCCCTGGGCATCGGCCCGGGCGACGGGGTGATCACCACGCCGTTTACTTTTTTCGCCACCGTCGGCTCCATCGTCCGGCTGGGCGCGGTGCCGCTTTTCGCCGATATCGACCCGGACACTTTTAACCTCGATCCGCTGGCGGTGCAAGAGCTGCTGGAGCGCGGGGACCTGCCGGCACAGCCCAAGGCCCTGCTGCCGGTTCACCTGTTTGGCCAGGCGGCGGACATGGAACCCTTGGGCCGGCTGGCGGACGCGCACGGGCTGAAGATCGTGGAGGACGCGGCCCAGGCCCTGGGCGCGGCCTATCGCTCCCCCGACGGCGAGGTGACCAAGGTGGGGGCCATCGGCGACACCGGTTGTTTCAGCTTTTTCCCCTCCAAGAACCTGGGGGCCGCCGGCGACGGCGGGCTCATCACCTGCCGCGACGACGAACTGGCCGCCAAGCTGCGCTCCATGCGCACCCACGGCTCGCACCCCTCGGAGAAGTACCGCCACATCTACGTGGGCGGCAACTTCCGGCTCGACGCCCTGCAGGCGGCGGTGATCCGGGTGAAGCTGGCCTACTTGGACGGCTGGTCGCGCGCCCGCCGGGCCAACGCCGATGACTACGACCGCCTGCTGGCCGAGAGCGGTTTGGTGGACCGCGGCCTGGTGGGCCGGCCCTACCGCGCCTACCCGGACATTGAGTTTGGCCACGTGTTCAACCAGTACGTCATCCGGGCCCGGTCCCGCGACCAATTGCAGGCCGCCCTGGCCGAGGCCAAGATCGGCTGCGCCATCTACTACCCCACCCCCATGCACCTGCTGGAGTGCTTCGCCGACTTGGGCGGCCGTGCCGGTGACCTGCCGGTGAGCGAGCAGGCCGCGGCCGAGGTGTTGGCCCTGCCGGTCTACCCCGAGCTGACCATGGAGCAGAAACAGCGGGTGGTGGAGGTCATGGTGGACTTCTACCAGGCGTTTTAGCCGCGCCGCATATGGGCCGGGGCGTTGGTGGTCGGGGCAACCCCTGTCATTCAAACAACTATTAAGGGCCAAATACTATGCATGACGGCCTGTACACAAACAGTTCTTCAAGAAGTGACTTTATCAAAAATGGTATTGATAAATATTCAACGAGGCAGTGCAATGTGTATATTGCTGTTGCGTTCTTTACGGATGATCGGATTATAGATGACCTATCAAGAAAACAATGCCCAGTTAAATTGATAGTACGCCTAGGTAAACCCACAAGCCCAGCAAAACTTGAGAATGTCCTCAAAATGGAAATGGTGCAAGTTAGGTATGTTACTGCGAGATCGTTTCACCCTAAACTGTTCATATTTGGCGACCGCGCTGCTTTAGTTGGATCAGCTAACTTGACAGATGCTGGCATGGTTACAAACCAAGAGATTATGTTGTCTGTAGAATCTGATGACCCAAGATTCAGCAGTCTCAAAGAGCTGTTTCATTTATATTGGGAACAAGCCGAAGTCCTAGATAAGAGAATTGTGGCAAGGTATGGAGAAATCTTAAAAAAGTATAACGCCGCTGATATCGCAGGCGGTAATATAGAAAAAGAGGTGATAGATTTAATAGGTGATGTAACGATTAATAATATTGATTGGGGGAAGAATAAAAAGAGCAAGAAACTTTTATATATTGATGACTTTAGAAGAAGCTATCAAGAGTTTCAGTCGGCATATAAAACTGTTAAACGTTTATATTTAAAAGACGGCAGAAGAAAGCGAGGGGGTATTCCTGTCCACATCGAGATTGATTCATTTGTAAGTTACGTTAGAGATGAGCATGCTCAAGGTGAAAAATGGAAGTATACACCACTATTGGTGGGTGTAGAGCAGGAGCAGGTGATCAATAATTTAATTGATCAATGGCATGGCGTATCGTGGGAATATTTTGAAAATACTATTGCTGAAGAAAAGTATCCGAAAATCAAGAAAGTATTTTCTAGTGAGGATGCAATCAAAAACGCGACAGATGACGATGTAATGTCTGGACTTAAGGTTTTACATTCATTTCATGACAGGCAAAGGTTCTTTCCAGGAGGGCTGCAAACGCTAGTCGATACGTTTCTTGAAAAAAATGATTCAAATAAGATTCGCAGTTCATTGGCATATCTCCTTTATGGAGATGGTGATATTATTATAAGGATGGCCAATCTTCTTTATAACAGTGATTATTCTCTTAAACAGTTTGGAAGAGCTAATATACAGGAGTTGGTAGGGTGGATGATCGGAGATGACTTCCCGATAGTTAATGGAAGAACGACTAAAGTCCTGCGTTTTATGGGGTTTGATATCATTCAGTTGTGATTAATCTAATCATTTAGTTTTTCGATTGCCACCTGCCAGCCATAACCGACATGAGTGTGAACTCGGCCCTGGCTAGCTCCATTTTGTCCTTAATCGTCGTAGATGCCGAAGAGCAGGTTGGTGAAGCGTTTTTGGTTTTGCTTACTCACCCGGGAGCCCACCCGGGCCATGAAGAGGTTTTCGGGGCGCAGGCCCACGTTGGGTTCATTGGTGGGGTACTGTTTGAAGCCCAGGGGGGTAAGCAGGTGGATGATGGTGTCGCGGTATTCCTGCAGGGTCTTCTTGGTTTCGTCGAGGTCCCAGGTCCAGGAGTAGCCCACGATGTAAAGAATGCGGTCTTCGTTGGCCGGCTCTTGCACCACCATCTTGAGCAGGGGGGCCATGAGTTTTTGGGCCCGCCAGCCGCGGGCCATTTCGCTGAAGATTTCGTGCAGCAGCGGCGGGTCCATCTGCCCCCAGCGCTCTTGCGGCGGGGCCGGCCGGCGCACGGCGTAGCCCACCACCGTATCGCCCTGGTAGAGGCAGACGGCCAGGTTGGTGTCGGGCTTTTCCGCGATGGCGAGCAGGTCGTCCTTGTTGCGCAGCAGGGAGCGGTATTGGCTGAAGACGCCGATGCCCTGGTCCAGTTGCCACTCGGAGAGCATCTGGACCGTGGTGTAGGGCACCAGGGCCACCAGCCCCCGGTCGGTCCTCAACTGGCGCGCCTTTTTTTTACCCATGGCTTGCCACCGGCAGGGTTAAGGGGGACCCACGGCCCCATGACCGATTAGAAGTCGTCGTAGCCCCGGTGGATACGCTTGACCATGAACACCAGGTCGTAGCGGTTGCCCCGCTGGTCGCGGGCGTAGTCGGGCAGCACCGCCTGCTCGAAGAAGTCCAGGCGGCGGGCGGCGCGGATGGCCTTGTCCTCCACCCCCTTGATGAACTCCAACACCAGCAGGTCCAGGCCCACGTCCACGGCCAGTTGGATCAAATCCAGCAGCAGGTAGGTTCCCAGGCGCTGGTTGCGCTGGGCGGCGTCGACCACCAGGCGGATGCGGCCGATGTGGCCGCGGGCGCCGTGGCTGTAGCGGTGCAGGGTGGCGATGGCCGCGATGGAGCCGTCTTCGCACAGGGCCACGATGGGCAGCACCCGCTTGGGGTCCACGGTGCGGGCCCAGGAACTGATCACCCGGGGGTCGGCCACGTCGTCCACCAGGTACCAGCGTTCCTCCTCCGGCACCCGGGCGAAGAACTCCTGCAGGCCGGTCTCGTCGCGCAGGGGGTCCAGGGGTCGCAGCACCACCTCGCTGCCGTCCTTGAGTATCAGGTTGCGGGGGTAGCCGTGTTTACCGGTTGACATGATCTTCTCCGGCAGAGGGAAAATTGGCGGCGGCCGCCTCAGCCCAGGGAGGCCGAGACCGTATCGATGACGTCGGCCACCCGCTGGCAGTAGGCCCACTCGTTGTCGTGCCAGATCACCAGGCGCAGCAGGGGACCGGCCAGTTCCAGCCAGCACAGGTCCACCACCGCCGAGTGGGGGTCGGACTTGAAGTCCTCGGCCACCCGCGCCCGGCCCAGGAAACCCGGCTCCAGGCGCATCACCCCGGCCAGGTCCCCGGCGGCCGCCTGCTCCAGTTGGTCCACCACCGCCGCGGTGGAGGCGGGCGGGCGCTCCAGCAGGATATCGGCCACGATGGCGTTGACGCTGGCGGTGGGCACCCGCAGGCTCATGGCGCTGATGCGGCCGTCCAACTCGGGCAGCAGCTTGCCGACGGTGTCGGCTATGCCCGAGGCGGCGGCGCGCACCCCCAGCCCGGAGCGTCCCAGGGCGAACTCGGCGGCGGGGCGGTCCAGCAGGGTGTCACCGGACAGGGCCGGGTGCACCGTGGTGACGCCGGCCCGGGAGACCCCAAAGGCCCGCTGCAGCAGCGAGAGCACCGGGGCCAGGGCGTTGGCGGTGCAGGTGGAGCAGGATACCAGGTGGTGGCGGGCAGGATCGTATTGGTCCAGGTTTATCCCCCGCACCAGGGTGGCGTGGCTCACCGGCGCCGAGCGGGTGAAGACCACCTTGGCCACCCCGCGTTGCAGCAGGGAGGCGGCCGCCTGGGCCGCGGCCGGGTCGCCGGAGGCCTCCACCACCACCCGCACCCCGGCGGCGGCCCAGTCCACCTGGGCCGGGTCGGCACTGTAGAAGCAGCGAATCTCCCGGCCGTCCACCAGCAGCCGGTCACCAACGGCCGAGACCGCGGCCGGCAGGGGACCGTAGGTGGAGTCGTGGGCCAGCAGGTAGGCCAGGTTGGCCGTGAGCTCGGCGGCGTCGCGGCCGGCCGGGTTGAGCTCGGTGAGGCACACCAGGCCGTGAGCCCTCTCCCGCTGGAGCAGAACACGCAACAGGGTACGCCCCACCCGGCCAAAGCCGATTAGACCCAAGGAAATCATGGTCGCCGTCCGCTAAGCATCACCCGTCCCGTGGCCGCCGGGGTGGGCGGTCAGTTGAGCTCGGCGGCCACGGTGGCCCCGAACTCGCCCAGGGCGCGCACCACGGTGATGCCGGCGTCTTCCATGGCCGCGATCTTGTCCTCGGCCTTGCCCTGGCTGCCGCTGATGATGGCCCCGGCGTGGCCCATGCGTTTGCCCGGAGGAGCCGTGAGACCAGCCACGAAGCCGAACACCGGCTTGTCAAACCCCTCCTTGATAAAGGCCGCCGCCCGCTCCTCGGCGTCGCCGCCTATCTCGCCGATCATGGCCACCGCCTCGGTGGCCGGGTCATCGGCAAAGAGCTCCAGCAGCTCGATGAAACCCATGCCGGTGATGGGGTCGCCGCCCATGCCCACGCAGGTGCTCTGGCCCAGCCCGGCCTGGGTGAGCTGGTGCACCACCTCGTAGGTGAGGGTCCCCGACCGGCTGATGAGACCCACCCGGCCCGGCTGGTGAATGTATCCGGGCATGATGCCCAGCTTGCACTCGCCCGGGGTGATGATGCCCGGACAGTTGGGACCAATCATGCGGGTGCCGCGGGCGCGCAAAAAGGACTTCACCCGGATCATGTCCATCACCGGGATGTGCTCGGTGATCACCACCACCAGCTCGATGCCCGACTCCGAGGCCTCGCAGGCCGCGTCGGCGGCAAAACCGGCCGGTACGAAAATCACGCTGACGTTGGCCCCGGTGGCGGCCACCGCCTCGCTCACCGTGTTGAATACCGGTACCCCCACCGCCTCGGTGCCGCCCTTGCCCGGGGTGACCCCGGCCACTACCTTGGTGCCGTAGGTCACCATCTGCTCGGTGTGAAACAGCCCCTCGCGGCCGGTGATGCCCTGGACCAACACCCGGGAGTCTTTATCCACCAAGATGCTCATGAGGCACCTCCCGCCACCAGGGCAATCTTGGCCGCCGCCTCGGAGATGGAACCGGCCACCTCAAAGGATAAATCCGACTCGGCCAGAATCTTGCGCCCCTCTTCCACGTTGGTGCCCTCCAGGCGAACCACCAACGGAACCTCGATGCCCACCTTGCGGGCCGCGCCCACCACCCCGGCGGCCAGGGTGTCGCAACGCAGGATGCCGCCGAAGATGTTTATCAGGATGGCCTCCACGTTGGGGTCGGAGAGGATTACCTCGAAACCGGTGGCCACCATCTCCTCGCTGGCCCCGCCGCCCACGTCTAAAAAGTTGGCCGGCTCGGCCCCGGCCATCTTGATCACGTCCATGGTGGCCATGGCCAGCCCGGCGCCGTTGACCATGGTACCCACCGTGCCATCCAAACGGATGTAGTTGAGTCCCTGGGCCGTGGCCTCGCGCTCCAGGGGATCGGTCTCCTCCGGGTCGGCCAGGTCGGCTATCTCGGGATGGCGCTTCAGGGCGCTGTCGTCAAAGTTTATCTTGGCGTCCAGGGCCACCAACTCGCCGCCGCCGGTCACCGCCAGGGGGTTGATCTCGGCCAAGGTGGCCTCCTTCTCCCAGGCCAGTTGCACCAGGCCCTTGAGGATGGCCGTGCCGATGGTCACCTGGCGGCCCTGCAGACCGCAGCTAAACAGCAGGCGCCTGGCCTGGAAGGGCCAAAGGGGCTGGCCCGGTTCCACCCAGGTGGTGAAGATGGCCTCGGGGTTCTTGGCCGCCACCTCCTCGATGTCCATGCCGCCGTAGGGGCTGGCGATCACCGCCAGGCGCTCGGCGCCGCGGTCGAGCACCACGGCCACGTACAGCTCGCGCGCAATGTCCGTGGCCCCCTCCACCCATACCTTGCGCACCAGCTTGCCCTCGGGACCGGTCTGGTGGGTGACCAGGTTCATCCACAGGATTTCCTTGGCCGCGGCCTGCACCTCGTCCACCGTGTTGACTACCCGTATGCCGCCGCCCTTGCCGCGACCACCGGCGTGAACCTGGGCCTTGACCACGAACCGGTCGGCGTCCAGTCCCTGGGCCACCTGCCGGGCCTCTATGGGGGTGAGCGCCAAGCCTCCGGCCGGAGTCGGCACCCCGTATTGAGCCAAAATCGACTTGGCTTGGTACTCGTGTACGTTCATTTTGTGCTGCTCCCGATAAGTTGTAGACCTTCAGGGAGACCCAGTCTATCCCACCCGGACTCCGGGTTCAAGCCCCGCCGCGGCGCGGGCCCACCGGTAAGTTGACAGTCAAGGCGCCAGCCTGTATATTCCTCTGGGTTGACGCGGGGTGGAGCAGTTCGGTAGCTCGTCGGGCTCATAACCCGAAGGTCGGAGGTTCAAATCCTCCCCCCGCTACCAAAGTGCAATCACGCAAAAGGGGCCTCCGTGGGGCCCCTTTTTTGTTGGCTAGCGGTATAGGAAATTACGTTGCGAAAGTAGGGCTCCCCAGGGGCCCCTTTCTTATGATATTTTCTTGCCCCCCACGGTATCCCCCACCGTGTCCATAAACAGGCGTTGACGCATCCTGCTGCCCAGCGGAGCCATACGGCCCAGCCCAGTCTAGACGCATACGAAAAAATTTTTCGCGGTCCGGCCCGGGCCGATTACGAACCAAGCAAATTTCTCTCGCGGACCGCCGCCCAGCGCCGCTTGCCGGCCATTGAATCGCCGACCTCTATTCGACTACCCTAAGGTATGGGTTGGTTGACGTGGTTTTTTGCGGCTATCCCGTCCGTAAGGCCGAACCAGACTCCGTGCGGCTTTGGCTCCGTAAGGTTATGGGACGTGCAGGCTGATGCCCAGCGTTTCTTATAGCAGGGCGTCGCTCCAATCCATCATGGGAAAGCGGGGCAGTTCCTCTGTGGTCGCGCCGGCGAACTCAAGGGCTATGCCCATGAGTGTTTGGTAAGTCTCCTGCTTGACAGCCTTGAAGCCGTGAGCCAAAAGGGACATGTTGCGCACCTCAAGTATCTTTTCCAAGTCGCGTGTCCTGGTCCGGTACTTTTCACCAAGGTCATCGCCTAAGGCAGCCAGCAGGCTGTAGCTTTTGAACAAGGGTAGACGGACCCGGCCATCACGGTCCTGGCAAGTAGCGGTGAGCTCATCGCGTAGGGCTTGATCCGGCACCTTGGAAAGATCCAGGTTAGAGTTGTCCACTCCGTATGCCATGAGAAGCTTGATCTTGGCCATTTTCTCCAGGGCGGTATAAAGCCTGGCCACGGCATCGTCGTATTTGTGCTCCACTTCTCCTCGCCGCTTGGCGTTAGCCAACAAGTCCAGAACCAGGGGACGGTCGTCGACTGATGCCTGGCTGGCGGTTTGGGTGCCCTGGGTGAGAGTATCGTACTGGTCCTTTACTCGCTTGACGTGCTCTTGGTTCTCGACCAGGGCCTCGGCGAACTTAATGAAAGCAGGGTGGCCTTTCATCTCGGCGGCAGAACCAAACCAGTTTCTGGCCTTGCCCAGGGACCCAAGTGCTTTGTTGTAAATAAAGTTGTCCCAGCACAAATAACCATAAATTGCCGTTTGAAGATTGCTAAAAAAATTTTTCAGCTTATCGGTGCGCCCGGCGGTTCGCTGCGCTAGGTCATGGGCCGAGCGGAAACGGCAGCGGTTGAACAGCAGGGCGATGTCACGCAGGGGTCCGACCGCCAGGGTATCCCATGGGTTTTCCAGGCTGACCATCTCCTCGTGGCCGTCTTGTACTGTACCCAGGCCGTCTTTGTTGCGGATTTTGCCACCCACGTAGCTGTAGCGACAGCCGTGGTCGGCCAAGGCCAGTACCACCGCGGCGGACATGGTCTTGGTCCCCCCGGTGTAGTCGCCGGTAATATCTTCATTTGTTAACCCCCACATCTCTAGCAGGCGGGGCAACTTTCGCATAATCTCTGCGACCGACTCCACCAGGTTGTTGGGGTCCGGGGTGACAATGATGTCATGGTCCAGGGGATGATAATGCAAGGCCGGCTCAATCTCCTGACGAATCATGGATCGGGACTGGCTGGAAGCGAAGTAGATGACGTAGTCCGGCTCCTGTTGATTGAGGCTGTGAACCACCGGCTGATGCGACCCTCCTACTGATATTAAAAGTGCTTTGGCCAATTGCTTCCTCCCCGTAGGTGTTTTTGGATCGGAGTGTACTTTATTAATTATACTTGGTTAACAGACCGCTTTTATAGTACGAGCACACTTTGTGTGTCCTCGGGGGGCGCACCCTTTCCAAAGACCCAAAGCAGCTTCATGCACTGGCCACAAAGAGGGAAGTATTTCACCCCGTCTTCTTCCTCGTTTATCTCCAACTCGATTCGACGCCGCATCTCGGCCTGGGAACGCTGGCCGACCTCGACTTCGAAGACGGATTTCTGGGTTCGCTTGCCGTAGTCTTCCATGATCTTAGCCACCCGTTGCAAGCGGCGGGGATGACAAATATCGTAAATCACGACCAGGTTCACGTTACACCACCATGTAATCCAGGGTAGTCAGCCCAAACCCTTGACCGGAAACGGCGACTTTTTGGTAGCAACGCCGGCAAATTCCGTGTATGCGGAAATTGTCCTGGCCGGGGTCCAGGTTGTTGATCACGTATCGCCGGATACGGACCAGGCCGGCGTGGTCCAGTTCGCATTCGAATACCGACTTTTGGGTGTTGAGGCCAAACTCTTTTAGGAATGCGTGGAGCTTGGTTCGGCGCTTGTTATCAACTATGTCGTAAGCTATGAGGGCATACATTGATTTCACTTCAACAACAGGGGGGCGTAGCCCTCGGTCTCACCTTCCAACATTTTGCGAAAATGGCGGGCCTGAAATACTAGGGCCTCGGCATAGGTCATACGTTTTTCCGCACGGGGGTGGAAAAATTCCGTGGTGAGCTTTTTCTCGAAGGCCTCGACTACCCGACGGAAGGCCTTGGGAACCAGTTTGACCGCTGGTTTGCCGTTGCGGTCCAGTTCTTCCGGCCCCTGGGAATCGGTTTGTGGGCCATCTAGGTCGGATACATCGTTACTGGGCGTGAAATCCATGCGGGCAAGAGGGTCGGTACAGACCAAGTCCAGTTGGTCTGCGTCGCCATGGCTCTTTTGGGGATGATGGCGTTCTACGCTACGGAAGTCGTCTTTTTTCAATATGCCAAGGTTAAATAATGACAGGGTCAGAGTGTCGGCCACTATGGTGCGGAATTCCTCGGCCAGGTCCATGGTCAAGGAATGCCGCCCGTATTCCAGGCTATGCAGCACCCCGGGGTAGGGGTCCAGTCCAGCGATCCGCACGGCGGCATCGACCCGGTTGATAAGGAATGTATAAAGCAAGGACAGTACGGCATTGACCGGGTCGGTGGGTGGCCGGCGCACCCTTTTAGTAAAACCCCATTCTCCCTGGAATCCGGTGCGCAACGCGGCAAAGTAAACTGCGCTGGCCCGGCCTTCGAAACCACGGACCATATTCAAGTCGTCCGCCCGGCTCAATCCGGAGAGCAGGTCCCGCACCTGTCTGGCGGCATCGCCAGCGGCCTTGGACTTACGAGCCCGTTTTAACCGCATCAAGACCGTGGCCATGTTGGCCATTTTCCCCCTTACAATGGCTCGAGCTACAGGCAGGTAGAAGCTGGGGTCTTTGCAAAGAACGAACTGCATGCGGCGCAGGAACACATTCTTTGGCTCGGCTAAAGCCAGGCGCCCGTAGTAACGTCCATCCCTGCTGAGAAAGACCGTGTCTATTGCCTCGTGCAACAGGAGTCTTAACGCCGGCGGAGTCAGGGTCACATTCCCACATAGTATTAGCTGTTGTAACTTGTGGGTGAACAGGGTGTGAAGGGTGTCCCCATCCTGTTTGACCAAAAGGTGCCGCCCCTGACGGACCACACGGCTTCCTTGCTTGGTTACATATACTACCATGGGTTTATCTCCTAATAGCCCATGGTAGTTTATTGCGAGCAGGAAGCCAGGACTGCAACGTTGCCGAAATAGCTTGCCCTTTCTTAATCCCTTCGTAAACCAGGTCCGTTTCTATCTCAGCCCCCGACGAATATTTCTGGGCTCTGGCGTCTTAATCCCTTCGTAAATCAGGTCCATTTCTATGCCGACTGGGACCCGGAGAAGTCCTCCGACGAGCTGCGTCTTAATCCCTTCGTAAATCAGGTCCATTTCTATTTCGTTGTGGATGAATTGCAACCGTAAGGAATGGCTGTCTTAATCCCTTCGTAAATCAGGTCCATTTCTATGGGAGCAGGGGGTTCGAATCCCCCCACCAGCCCCAAACGTCTTAATCCCTTCGTAAATCAGGTCCATTTCTATGCACTATCTCCCCTGGGACGGCTATCATATAGGCCGGTCTTAATCCCTTCGTAAATCAGGTCCATTTCTATTTGGACCCTGAAGCCGAACAGGTAATGGATAGCGTCTTAATCCCTTCGTAAATCAGGTCCATTTCTATGCTGGGATATTTTTATCTATATCCCTGCGACGAGGCGAGGTCTTAATCCCTTCGTAAATCAGGTCCATTTCTATGCCGTGGTCCGCTGTGACCATTGCGGCATAGCCACTTCGTCTTAATCCCTTCGTAAATCAGGTCCATTTCTATATCTTGTGCCATACTACAGATGGGCACACCAAAGCGCCGTCTTAATCCCTTCGTAAATCAGGTCCATTTCTATCCCGAGATTATGACCAGGACGTGGTGGCCACCTTGGCCACGTCTTAATCCCTTCGTAAATCAGGTCCATTTCTATGACGGTAACGTCAAGGGGCGGCGGAACGAATATGCCCCGTCTTAATCCCTTCGTAAATCAGGTCCATTTCTATGCAGCTCAGTTGGTGTTGGCAATGGGGGCTGGCCGGTGTCTTAATCCCTTCGTAAATCAGGTCCATTTCTATTGAAGTACCGCGATGAGAATGAATGTGTTTTTCCCGGTCTTAATCCCTTCGTAAATCAGGTCCATTTCTATTATGTTGCGCCGTCGATGCAACGCAACATGTACCCCAGTCTTAATCCCTTCGTAAATCAGGTCCATTTCTATCGAACAACTTCTTGTTACCGAAGAATATGTGCTCATGTCTTAATCCCTTCGTAAATCAGGTCCATTTCTATTTTGATCGCTCGGAT
The DNA here is from genome assembly GCA_027067385.1 of Desulfarculaceae bacterium. Classification (GTDB taxonomy): domain Bacteria; phylum Desulfobacterota; class Desulfarculia; order Desulfarculales; family Desulfarculaceae; genus JAMOVV01. Next base: position 1,350 of record JAMOVV010000203.1, on the reverse strand, counting down.
TGCGATCACAGCAGGCGCGTGTCTTAATCCCTTCGTAAATCAGGTCCATTTCTATTGTGAGCCCTTACTCGGGGTCCAGTGATGATATCGATGTCTTAATCCCTTCGTAAATCAGGTCCATTTCTATCCGACCAGGCGAGCCTGGATTCGCCTCACTACCTGCCCTGTCTTAATCCCTTCGTAAATCAGGTCCATTTCTATCTGCTACTATTAAATTAACAATAAGCAAGGGGGTAACGTCTTAATCCCTTCGTAAATCAGGTCCATTTCTATCCGCCGGGTGTCGGCAAATCCCAGGGCTGCCGGCAGGGTCTTAATCCCTTCGTAAATCAGGTCCATTTCTATGCCCATGAGGTGCTGCACATCGGTCTGGGGCACCATTGTCTTAATCCCTTCGTAAATCAGGTCCATTTCTATAAAGTAAAGTACATTGATTTCCTGTGCAAGACGTGCGGGTCTTAATCCCTTCGTAAATCAGGTCCATTTCTATGCTGGGATATTTTTATCTATATCCCTGCGACGAGGCGAGGTCTTAATCCCTTCGTAAATCAGGTCCATTTCTATGTGGGCTGATGTATGCTATAACGGATTCATGATTGGAGTCTTAATCCCTTCGTAAATCAGGTCCATTTCTATAGGAGGCCCTGTTTGATCGTTCGGATTGCGATCACAGCGTCTTAATCCCTTCGTAAATCAGGTCCATTTCTATGGCCCTGGTGCCGGAGGTGATCGAGGACCTAGATTACCGTCTTAATCCCTTCGTAAATCAGGTCCATTTCTATCTCCGCCACCAGCCGTTCAGGCGCGAGGAGCGCCTGGGTCTTAATCCCTTCGTAAATCAGGTCCATTTCTATAAAGTAAAGTACATTGATTTCCTGTGCAAGACGTGCGGGTCTTAATCCCTTCGTAAATCAGGTCCATTTCTATGGCCACCCCTGGCGACATCATCGACGTCGCCGTGTCTTAATCCCTTCGTAAATCAGGTCCATTTCTATCGGGCCTTGGAATTGACCGACCTGGTAAAAACCACGTCTTAATCCCTTCGTAAATCAGGTCCATTTCTATGCTAATACCGAGTCGATGTGATAGGGAGCTAGGGGTCTTAATCCCTTCGTAAATCAGGTCCATTTCTATCTACCATTATTTAGGGATCAATTGCTAATTTTTCCCCCTGTCTTAATCCCTTCGTAAATCAGGTCCATTTCTATAGCGCGCGGGTATCAATCCTGGGGGAGATAATGTCTTAATCCCTTCGTAAATCAGGTCCATTTCTATGCTCATACAGGATGTTATATCATCTGTGTGTAATGTCTTAATCCCTTCGTAAATCAGGTCCATTTCTATTCTCAT
>JAMOVV010000202.1 GCA_027067385.1 Desulfarculaceae bacterium | reverse complement strand
GCCGGGGTCTTCACCCAAAACCCGGTGACCGCCGCCCCGGTGCAGGTGTCCCGCGAGCACCTGGCCGGCGGCAAGCTGCGGGCCATCGTGGCCAATAGCGGCTGCGCCAACGCGGCCACCGGCCAAGAGGGCCTGGACGCCGCCCTGGCCACCTGCCAGGCCGCGGCCGAGGCCGTGGGCTGCGCGCCCGGGGAGGTGGCCCCCTGCTCCACCGGGGTGATCGGCCAACTGCTGCCGGCCGACAAGGTAACCGCCGCCCTGCCGGCCCTGGCCGACGACCTGAGCCCCGAGGGTTTGCCCGCCGCCGCCCGGGCCATCATGAGCACCGACGCCTTTGCCAAGATGGCCGAGACCACCGCCGAGGTGGGCGGCCGCCAGGTGAAGGTGGTGGGACTGGCCAAGGGCGCCGGCATGATCCGGCCGGACATGGCCACCATGCTGGCCTTTGTACTCACCGACGCGGCGGCCAGCCCCACCGCCCTGCGCGCCGCGGTGGTCAATGCCGCGGCGGCCAGCTTCAACCGCATCACCGTCGACGGCGACACCTCCACCAACGACACCCTGCTGCTTTTGGCCAGCGGCGCCGCCAAGAACCCCGAGCTGGGCCCGGCCTCGCCCGATCTGCCCGCCCTGGCCGACGCGGTGACCAAGGTCTGCCAGGACCTGGCCGCGATGATGGTGGCCGACGGCGAGGGGGCCGGCCACCTGGTGCGGGTGGTGGTGAGCGGATGCCACCAGGCGGCCCAGGCCAAGCGGTTGGCCTACGCCATCGCCCACTCGCCGCTGTGCAAGACCGCCTTCACCGGCTGCGACCCCAACTGGGGACGTATCCTCTCGGCCGCCGCGGCCGAGAGCCAGCGCCGCGGCTACTTGTTCAACCCCCGGCGTTGCGCCCTGTGGATCGGTGATGCCCAGATACTCGAGGACGGACGCTACACCTCGGCCCAGGCCGAAGCCGAGGCCGCCGAGGTGATGCAACGCCATCGCTACCAGGTCCGGCTGGACCTGGGCCTCGGCGGGGCCGATCATTGGGTGCTCACCACCGACCTCACCCACGAGTACATCAATATCAACGCCGACTACCGCTCGTGAGCGGCCAGGCGGCCACCGCCCGGCGCTGACTTGGAGTGCCGTGGGCGCCCTGGTGGGGCTGGCGTGCCGGCAGGCGACTCCGGCCGATCCCCTTGCGCGCCAAGAGGGCTCGTGATATCCTTCCACGATTTATGACACACGCCTTTGGACGGGAGGTCCGGTGCCGGCCGCAGGGGTCGGTGGGCCTTGCTTTGCCCCGGATGAAGAAGGCGGCGGACAACCAAAATTTCGGAGGAAACTTAAATGGCACACGTGACCATGCGCCAGCTGCTGGAAGCCGGCGTACACTTCGGGCACCAGACCCAGCGCTGGAACCCCAAGATGAAACCCTACATCTTCGGGGCCCGCAACGGTATCCACATCGTCGACCTGCAAAAGACCGCCAAGCTTTTTGATGTGGCCTACGAGTTCGTGGTGGAGGCGGTGGCCTCCGGCGGCGAGGTGCTCTTCGTATCCACCAAGCGCCAAGGGGCTGACATCATCTACGAAGAGAGCCAGCGTTGCGGTATGTACTACGTCAACCACCGCTGGCTCGGCGGCATGCTCACCAACTTCCAGACCATCAAGAAATCGGTGGAACGCTACAAGTACCTGGAAGGGATGTTCAACGACGGCAGCATCAGCAAGTTCCCCAAGAAGGAGGCCATCTCCATGCAGCGCGAGCTCAACAAGCTCAAGCGCAACCTGGGGGGCATCAAGGACATGAACAAGCTGCCGGCGGTGCTTTTCGTGGTTGACGTCAAAAAGGAAAAGATCGCGGTGAACGAGGCCCGTCGGCTCAAGATTCCCATCGTGGCCATCGTGGACACCAACTGCGACCCCGAGGACATCGACTACATCATCCCGGGCAACGACGACGCCATCCGGGCCATCCGACTGGTGTCCGGCAAGATGGCCGACGCGGTGAACGAGGGCCTGGCCCTGCGCGAGACCCGCGAGGTGCGCCGCCGCCAGGCCGCCGACCAGGTGGAGCTGCCCCAGGAGATGGACCAGGACGTGGTGGTGGGACGCGCAGAAGAGGGCGAGGGCCCGGTGGTGGAGGTGCGGCGCAAGGCCACCAAGCCCGCCGTCCCGGCCGAGGAGGCCGAGACCCCGGCCGAGGACACCGCCGCCCCGGCCGAATAAGCGACCCCGTATTACCCATGCACTATCCAGCGGGCCCGGCTCCGGCCGCCGCCCGCCTTTGAGACATAAGGAGTAAGTTGCCATGAGCATTACCGCAGCCATGGTAAAGGAACTGCGCGACAAGACCAACGCCGGCATGATGGATTGCAAAAAGGCCCTGACCGAGTGTGACGGCGACATGGAAAAGGCGGTGGACTTCCTGCGCCAGAAGGGCCTGGCCGTGGCCGCCAAGCGGGCCGACCGCGCCGCCACCGAGGGCCAGGTCATGGCCTACATCCACGGCGGCGGCAAGCTGGGCGTGATGGTGGAGGTCAACTGCGAGACCGACTTCACCGGCCGCACCGAGGAGTTCACGGCCTTTGCCAAGGACCTGGCCATGCAGGTGGCCGCCGCCAATCCCCTGTGCGTATCGGCCGAGGACCTGCCCGAGGAGGTGGTGGCCCGCGAGCGCGATATCTTTAAGGCCCAGGCCCTGGAGGCCGGCAAGCCCGAGAAGATCGTGGACAAGATCATCGAGGGCAAGATGAAGAAGTTCGTCTCCGAGTCCTGCCTGCTGAGCCAGGCCTTTGTCAAGGACCCCGACCGCACGGTGGAGGACCTGGTCAACGAGATGCGGGCCAAGACCGGTGAGAACATCCAGATCAGGCGCTTCGTCCGCTTCGTGCTGGGCGAGGATTCCTAGACAGGAACGGCGGCCATGGACCAGCCCTCGATCTACCAACGGGTGCTCATCAAGGTCTCGGGCGAGGCCTTGATGGGCGATAAGCCCTTTGGCATCGCCAGCGAGGTGCTCATCTACGTGGCCGACGAGCTGGCCGCCGCCCGCCGCCTGGGGGTGGAGATAGGGGTGGTGCTCGGCGGGGGCAACATCTTCCGGGGCATGAGCGCCAGCGCCCAAGAGATGGACCGGGTGCAGGCCGACCACATGGGCATGCTGGCCACGGTCATCAACTCCCTGGCCCTGCAAGACGCCCTGGAGCGCCGCGGGGTGCCCACCCGGGTGATGAGCGCCATCACCATGCCTCGGGTGGCCGAGCCCTACATCCGGCGCCGGGCCATGCGCCACCTGCAAAAAGGCCGCCTGGTCATCTTTGCCGCCGGCACCGGCAACCCCTACTTCAGCACCGACACCGCCGCCGCCCTGCGGGCCCAGGAGATCGGGGCCCAGGCCCTGCTCAAGGCCACCCAGGTCGACGGGGTCTACGACTCCGACCCGCTGACCAACCCCGAGGCCCGGCGCTTTGCCACCATCAGCTACGACGAGGTGCTGGCGCGCCATCTCAAGGTGATGGACGCCACCGCCATCAGCCTGGCCGCCGACAACCACCTGCCGGTTCTGGTTTTCAGTCTTCGTAAACCTGGTAACATTATTAAGGTGTTGAAAGGTGAACCCGTGGGTTCGCGGGTGGAGGGATAGCCATGATCGCCGAGACGCTTGACGAGGCCAAAGAGCAGATGGAAAAGGCCCTGGCCGCCCTGGGCCGGGAATTCAAACGGGTACGCACCGGCCGTGCCTCGCTCTCCTTGCTCGACGGCATCACCGCCGACTACTACGGCGCCCAGACGCCGCTGAACCAGATGGCCAGCCTGTCGGTGCCCGAGGCCCGCTTGATCATGATCCAGCCCTGGGACCCCCAGAGCTGCGAGGCCATTGAAAAGGCCATCCTGGCCAGCGACCTGGGGCTCACCCCCAACAACGACGGCAAGGTGGTGCGCATCGCCATACCGCCGCTCACCGAGGAGCGCCGCAAGGAGCTGGTCAAGGTGGTGCGCAAGATGGGCGAAGAGGGCAAGGTGAGGGTGCGCAACGCCCGCCGCGACGCCAACGAGATGCTCAAGGAGTTGAAGAAGGAAGGCGAAGTGTCCGAGGACGACGCCTACCGCGCCCAGGATGAGGTGCAGAAGCTCACTGACCAATACGTGGCCAAGGTGGACGAGCTTCTGGCCGAAAAGGAAAAAGAGATCCTGGAGTTTTAGGCCGCCGTCCGCGCCGGCCGACGCTATGAAATCCCAACGCAAAGAAGACCCGGCGAAGCCGCTGCATCCTGCTTTGCAGCGCGTGGACCGCTCCGCCTTGCCCCGCCACCTGGCCATCATCATGGACGGCAACGGTCGCTGGGCCGAGGGCCGCGGCCTGTCGCGCATCAAGGGTCACCAGGAGGGGGCCGAGTCGGTGCACGTGATGGTGCGCGCCTGCGCCCAGCTCGGCATCGAGGTGCTCACCCTCTACGCCTTCAGCGAAGAGAACTGGGGCCGGCCGGCCAAGGAAGTAGCCGCCCTGATGAAGCTCCTGCCGCGCTACCTCACCGAGGCCCGGGCCGACCTGTTGGCCAACGGCATCCGCCTGCGGGCCATCGGCGATATCGAGCGGCTGCCGTCGGCCGCCCGCATGGTGCTGAAAAAGACCACGGCCGACACCGCCGCCGGCCGGCGCATGACCCTGGTGCTGGCCCTGTCCTACGGCGGGCGGCAGGAGGTCATCCGGGCGGTGCGCGCCCTGTGCCGCCGGGTGGCCGACGGCGAGCTCAAGCCCGAGCAAGTGGACCAGGCGGCCCTGGCCGGGGCCCTGGACACCGCCGGCCTGCCCGATCCCGACTTTCTCATCCGCACCAGCGGCGAGGAGCGCCTCAGCAATTTTCTGCTGTGGCAGGCCGCCTATGCCGAGTTTCATTTCAGCCCGGTGCTGTGGCCCGATTTTCGCGAGGCCCAACTGGCCGAGGCCCTGGCCGTCTACGCCGGCCGCCAGCGGCGCTTCGGCCTCACCGGCGACCAGGCGGCGGAGGCCGGCGATGGCTGAGACGCCCGGCAGCGCCAAGTGGGGCGGCCTGGACCGGCGGGTCTACACCGCCTTGCCGCTGTTCGTGGTCGTGGTGTTCTTGGTACTCTACGCCCCGCTGTGGGCCCTGGCCGCGGTGGTGGCCCTGGCCGCCGCCCTGGCCATGTGGGAATACCTCCGTCTGGCCCTGCCCGGTCCCTGGCGGACCGACGCGGTAGTGGGCCTGGTGTTGGCCGCGGCCCTGCCGCTTAGCGTGCTGGGCGGCGGGGGGGCCCTGGCCGCCGCCCTGGGCCTGGCCCTGGTGCTGGGGACGTTGGCCTCTTTGCTCACCGGCGGCGGCGACATCGACGCCGCGCTGGGGCGCGGCCGGCGTGCGGCCTGGGGAGTTATCTACACCGGCGGGCTGCTGGCCTGCCTGGTGATGATCGCCGCCTTGCCCGGCGGACGCCGCTGGTTTCTCTTCGAGGTGGTGGCCGTGGCCGCCGCCGACGTGGGGGCCTATTTCGTGGGCCGTTTCCTGGGCCGGCACAAGCTGGCCCCGCGGCTGAGCCCGGGCAAGACCATCGAGGGCGGCGCCGGCGGCCTGGCCACCGGGGCGTTGGCTGGCGCCTTGTTCGCCTGGTGGTTCCTGGCCGATATCAACCCGGCGGCCGGAGCGTGCCTGGGGACAGTGCTGGCCGCCTTGAGCGTGGGCGGCGACCTGCTGGAGTCCTCGCTCAAACGGGCGGCCGGGGCCAAGGACTCCGGCGCCATCCTGCCCGGCCACGGAGGCGTGTTAGACCGCATCGACGGCCACTTGGCCGCCGCCCCGGCCCTGCTCTTGGCGCGGTTGTTGTGGTGGGCGTAAAGAAGCTGGCCATACTGGGCTCCACCGGCTCCATCGGCCGCAGTGCCCTCCAGGTGGTCGAGGCCCACCCCGATGATTTCGAGGTGGTGAGCCTGGCCGCGGCCCGCTCGGTGGAGCTGTTGGCCGAGCAGGCCCGCCGGTTGCGACCCCGGGTGCTGGCGGTTATCGACGCCGAGGCGGCCCAGGGACTCCAGCGCCGCCTGGAGAGCGACCTGGCCCGGCGGGTGGTCCACGGCTCGGCCGGCTACCTGGCCGCGGCGGCCGACTGCCAGCCCGACATGCTGCTGAGCGCCATGGTGGGTTCGGCCGGCCTGGTGCCCACCTACGCCGCGCTCACCGCCGGCATCGACGTGGCCCTGGCCAATAAGGAGACCCTGGTGGCCGGCGGCGAGCTGGTGATGGCCGCGGCGCGCAAGAGCGGGGCGCGGCTGCTGCCGGTGGACAGCGAGCACTCGGCTATCTTCCAGGCCCTGGCCGGCAACGACGCCGACCAGGTGCGGCGCATCTGGCTCACGGCCAGCGGGGGTCCCTTCCGCCGCCTGGGCCGCGAGGAGCTGGCCCGGGTCACCCCGGCCATGGCCCTGGATCATCCCAACTGGGACATGGGGCCCAAGATCACGGTGGACTCGGCCACCTTGATGAACAAGGGCCTGGAGGCCATCGAAGCCCACTGGCTCTTTGATCAGCCGCTGGAGCGCATCAGCGTGGTGATCCATCCCCAGTCGGTGGTGCACTCCATGGTGGAGTACCGCGACGGCTCGGTGATCGCCCAGATGGGGGTGCCGGACATGCGCGGGCCCATCGCCTACGCCCTGGGATATCCCCGGCGCCTGGCCGCCGGCATCGGCCCCCTGCCGGTGGCCGAGATGGGGCCTTTGACCTTCGAGCCGCCGGACACCGAGCGCTTCCCGGCCCTGGAACTGGCCTACGAGGCCGGCCGGGTAGGCGGCGATATGCCGGCGGTGCTCAACGCGGCCAACGAGGCGGCGGTGGAGGCTTTCTTGGCCGGCTCCTTGGACTTCTACGGTATAACCAATTGCGTGGAGGCGGTGATGGCCCGGCACACGGCCAAGCCGGCCGAATCGGTGGCCGGAATATTAGCGGCTGATCTCTGGGCCCGTCGCCGGGCACGGCGCTGGCTGCGGGAACGGGTGGTATAGGCATGGACCTGGTAATCACCATCGTAAGCGCGGTAGTACTGCTGGGCGTGCTCATCTTCGTGCACGAGTTGGGGCACTTCGCGGTGGCCAAGTGGGCCGGGGTGGGGGTCAACACCTTCAGCCTGGGCTTCGGCCCCAAGCTGTGGGGCTTCACCCGGGGCCGCACCGAGTACCGCGTAAGCTGGATTCCCCTGGGCGGCTACGTGCGCATGGTGGGCGAGAACCCCGGCCAGGAGGTGGCCGCCGGGGATATCCCGCAATCCTTCAGCCACAAATCCGTGGGCCGGCGCCTGGCCATCGTGGCCGCCGGGCCGGCCGCCAACGTCATCTTCGCCCTGGTGGTCTACTATCTGCTGGTGGTGCTCTGGGGCATGCCGGCCCCGCTGCCCCCCCGGGTGGGGCAGGTGGGCCCCCATACCCCGGCCGCCGCCGCCGGTATGCAGCCCGGCGACCTGGTGCTCTCGGTGGACGGCCGTCCCATTAAGGACTGGCAGACCATGCGCGATATCGTGCTGGAGAGCCGGGGCCGGCCGCTACGCTTCGTGGTGCGCCGCCAGGGACGCCGGGTCACCCTCACCATCACCCCCAAGGGGCACCAGGTGACCAACCTGTTTGGCGAGAGCGTGGTCCAGTACCGCATCGGCATCTCGCGGGAGGCCATGCCCTTCCCGGCGGTGGTGGGCAAGCTGGTCGCTGGCGGCCCGGCCCAGGCGGCCGGGGTGGAGGTGGGTGACCGCATCGTCAGCGTGGACGGCCAGCCGGTGAGCAACTGGGGCGATTTGCTGCGCAAGGTGGCCGCCGGCCAGGGCAAGGCCCTGCGCCTGGGCATCGAGCGCCGTGGCGCCCGGCTCCAGGTCACCGTCACCCCCCAGACCAACAGCTACCTGGGGCCCGACGGCAAGCCGCGCAAGTCCTACAGCCTAGGCATCCTGCCCAAGCGCGAGTTCTACAGCCGGTCGGTGGGCCTGCTGGCCGCGGTGCCCCTGGCCTTTAAGCGCACCTACCAGGCCGGCGAGGTCATCTTCCTCACGGTGGTCAAGCTGTTGCAGCGCAAGGTAGCGGTCAAGAGCCTCGGCGGCCCCATCCTCATCGCCCAGGCGGCCGGCGAAGCGGCCAAGAGCGGGCTGGCCAGCCTCTTGGGCCTGGCCGCGCTCATCTCGGTGAACCTGGCCATCCTCAACCTGCTGCCCATCCCGGCCTTGGACGGCGGCCACCTCTTCTTCTTCCTCATCGAGGCTGTTATCCGCCGCCCGGTGCCGCTGAAGGTGCGCCAGGGGGCCCAACAGGTGGGGGTGGCCCTGCTGTTGTTCTTGATGGCCATGGTCTTTTACAACGACATCGAACGTCTCTTCACCAACGGGGCGGGGTAGGGCGACGGTGCTGGTGCTGGCCATCGACACCGCCCTTGCCACCGGCGGCGTGGCCTTGGCCTCAGGCGGGCAGGTGCTGGCCAGCCGCATCCTGGAGCCGGGACGCACCCACAGCGTTACCTTGCTGCCAGCGGTGGCCGAGTTGCTGGCCGAGGCCGGGGCCGCGGTGGAGGACCTGCAGGGCTTGGCCGTCACCCGGGGGCCGGGGTACTTCACCGGCCTGCGCATCGGGCTGGCCACCGCCCTGGGCCTGGCCCTGGCCCGGGATATCCGGGTAGCCGCCTTTAGTTCGCTCAAGCTGCTGGCCGCCGGCGCGCCGCCATCGGCGGGGTCATTGTGGGCCCTGGCCGACGCCCGCCGGGGGCTGCTCTACGCCGGCCAGTTTGCCCCCGGTCCGGACGAGCCCCGGCTCCTGGGCCGGGAAGCGGCCATCACGCCGGAGCGCCTGGCCCCCCGGCTCCAGGCCCCGGCCCTGCTGGTGGGCGACGGCGCCCGGCTGCACCGCGAGGCCCTGTCGGCCCCGGGACTGGAGCTGGCCCCGCCTCAGTACGACCGCATCGATCCCGGCCGCCTGGCGGTGATGGGAGCTGCCCGCCTGGTCGGCGGCGGCGGCCTGGAGGCCGGCCGGCTCAGGGCCAGCTACCTGCGGCCCTCGGACGCCGAGGTGCGCTTTGGCCTGCCTCTGGATGAATACAACCTGGTCTCGTGAGGGCCCGGTTTGACAGCTTACGGGAATACGAGATAGTATCTCGATTAGTTACAAGTACTTATCCTTTGTCCCTAACCGTGGCCCAAGGGGCGAAACTGCGTGGTGATGCTAAATGGAAGATAGAGACCTCAAGCTCATCGAGGAGCTGATACCCCAAAACCAGGAGCTGGCCGACCTGTGGAAGGAGCACGTCGAGCTGGAATTGCGGCTGCGGTCCATGGACGATCGGGTCTATCTTTCGTCCGAAGAGCAGATGGAGCGCAAGCGGTTGCAGAAGCTCAAGCTGGCCGGCCGCGACCGCATGGAGGCCATCCTGGCCGAGTACCGGGCTCAGAGCGGCCAGTAACCATGCGCCTGGATAAATTCCCCCTGGCCTCCCCGGGATGGCCCTACATCGCGGCCTGTCTCCTGCTGGCCGCCGTGGCCACCGCCTTGTCGGTGTGGGTCATGGCCATACCCCTGTGGCTTATCCTGCTTTTGATGATAAACTTCTTTAGAGACCCGGCGCGCCAGAGCCAGGCACCGGAGCGCGCGGTCATCTCGCCGGCCGACGGCAAGGTGGTGGCCATCGAGCCCCGGGCCGGCGGGGGGGACCTGCCGCCGGGGGATTGGCGGGTGGTCTCGATCTTTATGAATATCTTTGACGTGCACGTCAACCGCGCGCCGGCCGGCGGCAGGGTCGAAGGTATCGTGCACCACCCGGGCGGCTACCTGCCGGCCGACCGGCCCGAGGCGGCCACCGGCAACGAGCGTCTGGCCCTGCACCTGGAGACCCCCTACGGTCCCCTGGTGGTGGTGCAGGTGGCCGGGCTGGTGGCCCGGCGTATCGAGTGCTACCTGGCCGCCGGCGACCCGGTGGCGCGCGGCCAGCGCTACGGCATGATCCGTTTTGGCTCGCGCCTGGATGTGTACCTGCCGGCCACGGCCACGGTATCGGTGAAACCCGGCGACCGGGTGCGCGCCGGCATAACCCCCATCGGGGAGTTTTAGATGGGCCGCAAGCGAAGACGTAAATCCTCGGCCAAGCGCCGGCGGGACATGCGCAAGAGCATCTACGTCCTGCCCAACCTGCTTACCACCATGGGGCTGTTCTGCGGCTTCCTGGCCATGGTCCTGTCCATGCAAAAGGAATTCCGCTACGCCGCCATCGCCATCCTGGTGGCGCTTATCTTCGACTTCCTCGACGGCAAGGTGGCCCGGGCCACCGGCGCCACCAGCCGCTTCGGGGTGGAATACGACTCCCTGTCCGACCTGGTGGCCTTTGGGGTCTCCCCGGCCATCCTGGCCTACCTCTGGGGCCTACAGAGCTTCGGCCGCCTGGGCTGGATCGCCGCCTTTCTCTACGTGGCCTGCGGCGCCCTGCGCCTGGCTCGCTTCAACGTGCAGACCGAGAAGGTCGGCGGCAAGCACTTCGTGGGCCTGCCCATCCCCGCGGCGGCCAGCATGGTCTGCTCGGTGGTGCTGCTCTTCGACGAGCTGGGCTACCCCGGCCCGGTTACCCACTGGTCCCTGGTGGCCCTGGTCATCGTGCTGGCCTTCTTGATGGTGAGCCCGCTGCCCTACCTGTCGTTCAAGGAGATCGGCATCACCCGGCTCAAGTCCTTCAACTGGCTGGTGGCCGGCCTGCTGCTCATTACCCTCATCGCCATCCGGCCCCAGATAATGGGCTTTGTCTGCTTTGGCTTCTACGTGTTGGTGCTGGGACCGGTGGGCGCCCAGGTGATGGCCCGGCGGCGCAAGGCGGCCGAGGCCCTCCAGGCCGGCGAGGAAAACCAGGGTACCTCCTCCGCCTGAGAGGGGGCTGGCCAAGGGGGCTCAAGGGGCTAAAGGGGGCTAAAGGGGCGGTCGGCCCAGGGCGGGCAGGCACGGCGGTCGGACGCGGCGGCCGGCCCGGTACAGACGGCGGCGGCCAGGTTTTGACCGCCGCCACCCCCACAGACTGGTCCCCTCGCCACGGCGGTCTCCGTAAAATCTCATCCACGCCTACGCCGGTGTTTATTTCCCCACAAGCGGTACGGCCAGGCCTTGTCTGCGGCCCTTAGCCCTCGGCCTGGGCCTGCACCAGTTGGCTGACGCGGGCCAGGGCGTCGTCGAGGCCGGCGGGGTTCTGGCCGCCGGCCTGGGCCAGCTCGGGCTTGCCCCCGCCGCCACCGCCGACCATGGGGGCCAGTTGCTTGACCAACTCGCCGGCGTGGAAGCGGCCGGCCAGGTCCTTGGTGACCAGGGCCAGGAGCATGGCCTTGCCGCCGGTCTCGGCCCCGATGACCACCACGCCGGAGCCGATACGATCGCGCAGGGAGTCGCCCACCTCGCGCAGGGCCTTGGGGTTGTCGATCTCCACCTTGGTGGCCAGCACCTTGATCCCGTCGATCTCCTTGGCCTCGGCCATGAGGTCGCGGCTGCCCGCGCCGGCCAGCTTGGCCTTGAGCTGCTGGTTGGTCTTCTCGGCCTCCTTGAGAGCGCTGGCCAGCTTTTGCAGCTTTGGCACCACCTGGGAGCGGGAGGTCTTGAGCGCCGCCGCCGCCCTGGCCAGCTCCTGCTCCATGGCCTGCACCGCCTCCAGGGCGGCCGCGCCGGTGAGCGCTTCCACCCGGCGTACCCCGGCGGCCACCGAAGACTCGGCCACGATCTTGAACAGGCCGATGTCGCCGGTGCGCGCGGTGTGGGTGCCGCCGCAGAGTTCCTTGGACAGCCCCGGGATCTCCACCAGGCGAACCTGGTCGCCGTAGCGTTCCTCGAACAGGGCCATGGCCCCGCTCTGCATGGCCTGCTCGATATCCATGACCTTGGTGTCCAGAGCCAGGTTCTGCCGGATGCCGGCGTTGACCAGGCGCTCCACCTGGTGGATCTGCTCCGGGGTCATGGCCTCGAAGTGGCTGAAGTCGAAACGCAGGCGGGTGGGGCTCACCAGAGAGCCGGCCTGCTTCACGTGCTCGCCCAGCACCTGTTGCAAGGCGGCGTGCAGCAGGTGGGTGGCGGTGTGGTTGGCCGCGGTTTGGCCGCGGGTCTCGGGGTCCACCGCCAGGCGCACCGCCTGGCCCTGGGGCAGGGTGCCCTCGATCACCTCGATGTGGTGCAGGTTGATCTCGCCGCCGGGCTTGGAGGTGTCGGTCACCCGGGCGCGACCACCGTCCCAGGTGACCTCGCCCACGTCGCCCACCTGGCCGCCGGCCGCGCCGTAGAAGGGCGTGCGGTCCGTGACCATCTCGGCCGCCTGCCCCTGGCCCACCGCGTCCACCGCCTGGCCGTCGACCATGAGCAGGGCCACCTGCCCCTCGGCCTGCAAGCCATCGTATCCCGTGAAGGCCACCTTGAAGCCCTCGGCCGACAGCGCGGCCAGGGCCGGGGGCATCTCTTGTTCGCCGCTGCCCTTCCAGGCCGCCCGGCTGCGGCTGCGCTGGTTTTCCATGGCCGCCTCGAAGCCGGCCTGGTCCACGGCCATGCCGTACTCGGCCGCGATGGTCATGGTGAGGTCCAGGGGAAAGCCGAAGGTGTCGTAGAGCTTGAAGGCCACCTCGCCGTCTAAGGTGTCTTGCCCGGCCGCCCGGGCCTTGGACACCGCCTGGTCCAGGAGCCCCAGCCCGGTGTCCAAGGTCTCGCCAAAGCGTTCTTCCTCGGACTTGATCACCTTGTCGATAAAGGCGCGGTTGTCCACCAGGGCGGGGTAGGCCTGGCCCATCAGGTCGATCACCGTGCCCACCACCTGGTGCAGGAAGGCGCCGGCCAGGCCCAACTTGCGGCCGTGGCGGGCGGCCCGGCGCAGGATGCGGCGCAGCACGTAGCCGCGACCCTCGTTGGAGGGCAGCACGCCGTCGCCCACCAGGAAGGCGCAGGCCCGGGCGTGGTCGCCGATGACCCGCAGGCTGGTGTCGCCGTCGTCGCCGGCCGGGTATTTCACTCCGGCCAGGTGGGCGGCGTGCTCGATGATGGGCGAGAACAGGTCGCTGTCGTAGTTGGAGAGCTTGCCTTGCACCACCGCGCTGATGCGCTCCAGGCCCATGCCGGTGTCGATGGAGGGGTTGGGCAGGGGGGTCATCTGGCCGCTGGCGTCACGGTTGAACTGCATGAAGACCAGGTTCCACAGCTCCAGGTAGCGGTCGCAGTCACAGCCCACCGCGCAGTCATCGCGGCCGCAGCCCACCTCGGGTCCCTGGTCGATGTGTATCTCCGAGCAGGGGCCGCAGGGGCCGGTGTCGCCCATGGCCCAGAAATTCTCCTCGTCGCCCAGGCGCACGATGCGTTCGGCCGGGAAGCCCACCTCGCTCTGCCACAGGGCCTCGGCCTCGTCGTCGCTCTCGTGCACGCTCACCCAGAGCTTGTCGGGGTCCAGGCCGTAGACGTCGGTCAAGAGCTCCCAGGCGTAGGTGATGGCCTCGGCCTTGAAATAGTCGCCAAAGCTGAAGTTGCCCAGCATCTCGAAGAAGGTGTGATGGCGCGGGGTGAACCCCACGTTCTCCAGGTCGTTGTGCTTGCCCGAGACCCGGAAGCACTTTTGGCTGGTGGCCGCCCGGCGATAGTCGCGCTTCTCCTGTCCCAGGAACGACCGCTTGAACTGCACCATGCCCGCGTTGGTGAACAGCAGGGAGGGATCGTCACGCGGCACCACCGAGCTGCTGGGCACCACCCGGTGGCCCTGGCCCTGGAAGTAGTCTAAAAACTGCTTGCGAATCTGGTTGCCGGTCATTGCCATGTTTTTCTTCTCGTTTGGATTATTCCCCGGCCGTCTCGGCCGTGGCCTCGGGAGGGGCCAGGCCGTACTTGGCCCGCAGGCGGGCCTCGATCTCGGCGGCGGCCTCGGGGTTTTCGGCCAGGTAGGCGGTGGCGTTCTCACGGCCCTGTCCCATGCGCTCCTCGCCGTAGGAATACCAGGCCCCCGATTTGTTCACCAGCTCCTCGGCCACCCCCATGTCCAGTATCTCGCCGAGTTTGTTGATGCCCTTGCCATAGAGGATGTCGAACTCGGCCATGCGGAAGGGCGGGGCCACCTTGTTCTTCACCGTCTTGACCCGGGTGCGGTTGCCCACCACCTGGTCGCCGCTTTTGATCTGGCCGATGCGGCGGATGTCCAGGCGCATGGTGGCGTAGAACTTCAGCGCGTTGCCGCCGGTGGTGGTTTCCGGGCTGCCGAACATCACCCCGATCTTCATGCGAATCTGGTTGATGAAGATCATGGAGGTACGGCTCTTGGAGATGACCGAGGACAGCTTGCGCATGGCCTGGCTCATGAGCCGGGCCTGCAGGCCCACGTGGCTGTCGCCCATCTCGCCCTCGATCTCGGCCCGCGGCACCAGGGCGGCCACGCTGTCGACCACCACGATGTCCACCGCGCCGGAGCGCACCAGCACCTCGGCGATCTCCAGGGCCTGCTCACCGAAGTCGGGCTGGCTCACCAAGAGCTCGTCCACGTTGACCCCCAGGTTCTTGGCGTAGACCACGTCCAGGGCGTGTTCGGCGTCTATGAAGGCGGCCACCCCGCCGGCCTTTTGGGCCTCGGCGATGCAGTGCAGGCTCAGGGTGGTCTTGCCCGAGGACTCCGGACCGTATATCTCGATCACCCGGCCCCGCGGTATGCCGCCCACCCCGGTGGCCAGGTCCAGGCCCAGCGAACCGGTGGAGATGGCCGGGACCTCCACCGCCGCGTCATGGTCGCCCAGGCGCATGATGGAACCCTTGCCGAAACTGCGCTCGATCTGCTTGAGCGCGGCGTCGATGGCCTTGCCGCGCTGACTGTCTTGAACCTTCTCGGGCATTTAACTCTCCGCTGGGCTGAGGGTTACTTGGTGCACCGGCCGGTACACGGCGCCGGTGGGCTTTAGGGTGCTGCGCATCAACACCACCTGGTCGGCCCAAAAGGCCGGCTCCTCCGGCGCTGGGCAGCCGGCCAGCTCGCGCGCCAGGCCGGCCGGCGGCGGCCGGCGACCTTTGCGCCGGCGCAGGCGTCCGAGGGTGAGGTGGGCGGCAAAGGCCCGCCGCTCGGGCTCAAAGCCCAGCGGCCGCAGGGCCTCCTGCACCCGGCCGGACAGCCGGGCCAGGCGCTGGGTCTCGCCGGCCAGTCCCAGCCAGATCACCTGGGGCCGGCTCGGCTTGGGGAAGGCCCCCACCGGGCCCAGTTGCAGCTCCAGCGGGGCCACCCCGGCACAGGCCGCCTCCAGGGCGCGGGTAAGCTCCCCCTGCCGGCTTGGGTCCACCTCGCCCAGGAACTTGAGGGTGACGTGTAAATTTTCCTCGGCCACCCATTTGACGTCCGCCCCGCTTTGCCTGAGCCGCCGGGCCACCGCGGTCGCCGCGGCGCGCACCCTGGCCGGCAGCTCCAGGGCGATGAAGAGCCTCACCGGCCGGCCAACCGCCGCCGCACCAGGTGCAGGGCGTGCTCGGCCGCCTGGGCCTTGACCATGCGGCGGGTGCCGTGGAAGCGGCGGCGCTCGGTGTGGGGCTCTCCCTGCACCTGGCAACCGAACCACACGGTGCCCACCGGTTTTTCCCGGCTGCCGCCGCTGGGCCCGGCGATGCCGGTGACCGATAGGGTCACCTCCACCCCGGCGCTCTGGGCCATGCCCGCGGCCATCTCCCCGGCGGTCTCGGCGCTCACCGCGCCAAAGGTCTCCAGGGTGGCGGAGCGCACCCCCAGCAGGTCCTGCTTGGCCTGGTTGGAGTATACCACCACCCCGCGCTCGAAAAAGTCCGAGGAACCGGCCACCGAGGTGATGCGGTGGCCGACCAGTCCGCCGGTGCAGGACTCGGCCACCGCCAGGCGCCAGCCGCGGGCCACCAGGTCGCGGCCCATGGCCTCTTCCAAACGGCGGCCGTCGCCGGCCACCACGTAGGGCTCCAGCCGGCGGCGGGCCTCGGCCATGAGACGTTCGGCTTGCTGCTTGGCCTCGTCTGGCGCCAGGCCGCGCAGGGTGATGACCACCTGCACCTCGGGGAACACTGGGTAAAAGCCCACCGAGGCGGCGGGGTAGCCCTCGGTGAGTCCCTTCAGCCGCCGACCCACCTCGGACTCGCCGAGGCCGAAGACGCGCAACTCCCGGCTCAGGGGAGGGTAGGTCTGGCCGGCCAGGGCCAGGAGCTCGGGCAATACCTTCTGGTCCAACAGCAGGCGGGTCTCGTACGGTATGCCCGGTAAAAAGAAGACCGGTCGGTTGTCCTTGGTGGTTAGCTTGAAACCGGCGCTGGTGGCCGATAGCACCTCGGCCCCCAGGGGAAGCTGGGCCATGCGCAGGGCCTCGTCGGTGAGGTCGCGTCCCCGGGCCTGGAAAAATTCGCGCAGGTTGGTGACCATGCGCTCGCTCTCGGCCAGGGGCAGGCCGAAAACCTCGGCCGCCACCCCGGCGGTGATGTCGTCGTCGGTGGCCCCCAGGCCGCCGGTCACCAACACGAAGTCGGCCCGCTTTACCGCCCGGCCGATGGCGTCGGCCATGGTCGCGGGATCGTCACCCACCACCACCACCGCGTTGACTTCGATGCCCAGGTTCCACAGCCGCCCGGCGGCGTAGCCGGCATTGGTCTCCCGCACTCGCCCCCGAATCAGCTCATCGCCGATGGCTACGATTTCACCGCGCATTAACGCCCCCGGCCGCGTGGCTTCGGCCCCGGTGACCGCCCCAAAAGACGGCCGCTTGACCAGATGATGAACCTATCAGCCCCCCCGGTTCGTGTCAAGATCACCCCGGGGGCTTGACCAATCGTCGCGAAGGTGTGATCATCGCGGCAGGTGGAGGTGAAATGGTTTTGAATTCCGACCTGGAACGGCTGGACGCCCTGGAAGAACAGATGGCCGTGCTGGCCCATTTTTCGGCCTACCTGCTGACCCGGCCAGGGCCGGCCCAAGCCATGAAAGTGGCCCTGGGAGAGATGGAACGCCGGCTGATGCTGGGACCGGCCAGGGTGTATGCCGGCCAGGGCCATCGGCCCTTCAAGTTGACGGCCGCCTACGGGCTCAGCCCGGAGATGCAGCGCTGGGCCCAAAAGGTGGACCCGGGGCAGGGCTTCACCGGGCTGGCCGCCTCCCGCGGCAAGATGGTGGTCATGCCCGTGGACCGTCTGCCAGACCGGGGACGCGGGACCACCCTGGCCGGCTTTGGGATCAAGGCCGTCTGCGCCCTGCCCCTTTTCCTGGACGGCGAGCTGGTGGGGGTGCTCAACGTGGCCACCCGGCGGCGGGTGGGCTTCACCCCGGAGGAGCAGAACTTCCTGCAGGTGCTGGCCGGACCCATAGCCGCCACCGTGGCCGCGGTGGAACTCAAGGAGCGGCTCAAGCAAAAGGCCGACGAGTTGCAAGAGGCCGCCGATCACCTGGAGGCCCGGGTGCGGCAGGAGGCCGGCGACCTGGCCGAGGAGCTGGGCGAAGTACGCCAGGCCGCCCGCCGCTTGCAGGAAAACATGCGCATGGTCATAAGCTCCGCCCGCAGCGACGCCATCGCCAAGTTCACCAGCGTCATCGCCCACCGGCTGCGCAACCCGCTGATGGCCATCGGTGGTTTCGCCCACCGCCTGGTGGATATCCTGGACCAGGAAGGGCGGGCCCGCTCCTATGCCCGGGCCATCGCCGAACAGGTGGACGACCTGGAGGTGATGCTCAACGAGGTCTTCAAGCTGCAGCGCCAAAAGGACCTGGACTACTCCGAGGTGGACCCCAACCAGGTCTTGCAGCAGGCCTACCACAAGGCCGTGTTGCAGTGCGGCCAGCCCCGCCGCGAGCCCATATGGCAACTGGCCGATGACCTGCCCTGCCTGCTCACCGACCAGGGGCTGCTGGTCAGCGCGGTGGCCGAGCTGATCCAAAACGCCATCGAGGCCACCGATGGCAAGGGTACTCTCTGGCTCAAGAGCTGTTACAACTCCGCCGGCGAGGTGAACCTGATGGTGGGTGACGACGGCCCGGGGATTCCCGCCCATGAGCGCGAGCGGGTCTTTGATCCGCTCTATACCACCAAGAGTCTCGGCACCGGGCTGGGCCTGTCGGTCTGCCGCGAGGTGTTGGAGCTATTGGGCGGGTCTTTGCGCCTGCAAGACCGTGAGGGCGGCGGCACCCTGGCCATCGTGAGTATCCCCCTGCGACCACGGGTAAAAGAAGAACACGCGCACCAGGATCGATAGCAACCTAGGTCCCAATAGACAACCGCCCGATGACGGGCGGGATTGGCATACCCTGGCGGCGGGGCTCAGTCTTCGTCGAGCTCGGGGTCGCCCTCCATCACCGGCGCCGCGAACTTGAAGAAGTCCACCCCCTCGCGCCGCAGCACCTTCTCTTCCTGTTCGGTGGACACTCCACGGATGTTGCGCGCCTGGCTCACCCCGTAGTGCATCTTCAGGGCTTCCTTGGCAAACCCGGTACCTACATCCTCGAAGTTATTGATGAAATAGTTGCGCACCGCCGCGCCCAGGGCGCGTTGCATGTCCTGCTGCTCGTCGCGGCGTCCGCCCTTGCTCCTGGCAATGGCAAACCCGGCCGGCACTTGGCGCACCGACGATTCGCCGCACACCGGGCAGGTGAGCAGACCGCGCCGGACCTGGGACTTGAGGTCCTTCAGGTCGTCGAACCATCCCTCAAAGGTATGCCCGGCCGCGCATTGTAGGTCAAATACCACCATGGGCCTCTCCTGCCTCCTTATTTACCATAATTTCGTAGCGCTGCGCCAGTTTGGCCTGGGGGTATGGCAAGAAGGCAAGTGATATCATGATGATATCTGGACGACCCTGCCGGGGCGGCGGCAAACGGAGAAGGGCGGGATACTTGCGAGTCGGACGTGTGGTCAATACGGGGCTGGCGGCACGCCAGGAAACGTACGGGTTGGTCTGCGCCGGGGCGGCGGCAAACGGAGAAGGGCGGGATACTTGCGAGTCGGACGTGTGGTCAATACGGGGCTGGCGGCACGCCAGGAAACGTACGGGTTGGTCTGCGCCGGGGCGGCGGCAAACGGAGAAGGGCGGGATACTTGCGAGTCGGACGTGTG
>JAMOVV010000201.1 GCA_027067385.1 Desulfarculaceae bacterium | reverse complement strand
CTTCTGGTCCGGCCGGCCGCAGACAGGGCATGTCGCCGCCTGGTCAAATTGCTCGGTGTCCACCACCAGGCTCTGGGCCATGGGCCAGTAGACCTGGTCGGGGTGCACTTGGTCGGGCAAGATGGTCTGGTTCTTATCGCTACGGGCCACGGTTCCCATCCAGGGAAAGCGCGCCGACGGCTGCGCCCGGCCGGACCAATGCGACCACTTTTCAAATTCGTTTCGCGTCAGCACGTTGAGCCACAGGGTCTGCCAAAGCCCCTGCCCCAGCACCACCGTGGTGAGCGGCGTCTTGAGTCTTAGGCTGTCGCGGAAGCCCCCGCCGAAACCACCCATGGAGCTCTGGCGCCAGTACAGGGCCGCGGCCAAGCACGGCGGGCACATGGCGTCGACGACCCCCTGTTTGACAAACAAGTCCTTATTGAGCTTCAGGGTGTTGCCCGCCGGCTGGTCGGGCAAGAGGTTGGCCAAGGGAAAGGCTTCGCCCGTGGCGGGGCAATCCATGTCTTGCATGAAACGGCGCTGGCCGTGGTCCAGGTTGAAGAAGGGCTCCAGTGGGGCCAGGCGCTGGCGCAGCTCTTGGGGCGGGGGCGGCCGGCGGGCAGCCGGTCTGCAGCAGGCCGATGAGCATCTGGATCAAGGCCCCGCCCATATCCGGCCGCGGCGCGGCCAGCTCCCAGTCCGGCCCGCAGGCCGACACCTGCCAGGGAGGGATGTATTGCGGCGGGCCTATGCCCTCCCGCACCGGTATGCTCGGGTCTCGCAAGAAGTTAAACGCCAAGAAAAACCTCCTTTCCGGCGAATGCCGTCCGGCCCGGTCCAACGACCAGGTCATGGAAGATGGGGAATTAGGCAAACCAACGCCCGGTCATGGGGCGCAAATCAAGCTAGAGGTCAACCGGGGACCAGGATGTTGCACCGAGAGATGGATGACCCGAGAGATAAAACGCATACATAGGCGCAGCCGCGGTGGCATGTAACAGTATGTAACCTTGGGTGGGAGCGCGCATTACAACGCAGCCGTCCGATAACCGGTGGTTTTAAATGACTATCCCCGCACCGGCGGGGAACCGGGACAGATTCTGCAAGGCAATCTAAAAGAAACACGGTGCATCCCCGCACCGGCGGGGAACCAAGCCTTGCATCGAGGCCTGACTTGATGTTTTGGTGGCAACCCAGCCATGGGTGTACCTACCAGCATGACGCTACTTTACGGCACAACCGGGCTACAGTCAAGTGTTTATTTTAAATTATTGCCAGAGCCCTGGCTGGTATACAATAGTATACTACAATCGCCGGGCGCGCAGCAACCCCGCCCGCCGGCCAAGCCCCGGCGCGTGCCCGGTCAACCGGGCGTGACCCCCAACCCGTGGTTGGAGTCGTAGACCAGGGTCACCGGCCGGCCCCGCGGGTCCAGCGCCTGGCCCTGCCATGGGCCGTCCGCCTGGCGCTCCAGGGGAACCAGCGCGTTGCCCGCTTCGGCCAGCCAAGGGTAACGCTCCAGCACGCCGGCGACCGCCCGGGCCAGGTCGCCGTCGCCGGGCTCGGCCGCCCGGGCCACCTGGCGGCGGTTGAGGCTCACCTGGCTCAGCTCCCATGCCGGCCAACCGTCCTGACCGGACCAGGGCCGTAAGCGGCCGTCCTGCCAGCGTCCCAAGTACAGATGGGTCACCGGCTGGGACAAGCGGGTGGGGGTGTCTTCGGTCCAGGAGTTGAGTTCCGCGCCATAGCCATCCTCCCAGCGCAGAATATTGTCCCGCGCCTGGAAGCCGGCGGCCTGGTCGGCGCCCTCGGCCCTTTCCTCCCAGACCATGAGCCCCGGCGGCGGTTGGTCTTCCAGGTAGACCCGCTCCACCAGCTCACGCACATCCTGGGGCAGGCGCACCCGGGCGCGCTGCGCCAGGGCCCGGGCCGTGAGCCAAAGAAGACCGTGGCGCTGGTAAACCCAGGCGCCCCGGGCAAAGAAATCTTTTAGCCAGTCCTCTGGGGGGTCGTCCACCGGCAGGGGACCATGGACCACCAATCGCGGTTCTGCCAGGGGCCTGGAGTCACGGGAGTGGCGGTGGAGCCGGCCGGCCCGCTGCACCAGCAGGTCCACGGGCGCCAGGTCGCTGATCATGAGGTCGAAATCCAAATCCAGGGACTGCTCCACCACCTGGGTGGCCACCAGCACCCGGCCGGCCCGGTCCTCGGCCCGGCTCGCAGGCCCGAAACACTCCAGGACCTCCTGCTCCCAGTCCAGGCGGTCGCACAGGGCCATGCGGGCATGCAACAAGCCAACCCGCTCATCCCCCAGCCGGCGGCACAGGTCCCGGTATGACTCGCGGGCGTCGTCCACCGTGTTGCGCACCCAGCAGACGCATCCTCCGGCGTCCACCGCCCGCCCTATCTCCTGCTGCAGGCGCTGGGGGTCGTCTTCCATCTGCACCGTGAAGGCGGTGCGGCGACCGGCCCGGGTGGCCAGCGGCTCCTGGAGCGCTCCTTCCCTGGAAACCAGGGTGGCCAGGGGAT
This sequence comes from Desulfarculaceae bacterium, assembly GCA_027067385.1. Classification (GTDB taxonomy): domain Bacteria; phylum Desulfobacterota; class Desulfarculia; order Desulfarculales; family Desulfarculaceae; genus JAMOVV01. Next base: position 16,540 of record JAMOVV010000201.1, on the reverse strand, counting down.
ACGCCCGGCTGGCCAGCTCCGGGCCGGGCGCGCCCAGCCCCCGGGAAAACCCGCGGGCCAGCCGCTGGCGCAGCCGGCGGTTCAGGGTGGCCGACAGCATGATCACCGTCTGGCCCACCGACGCCAGGTAAGGCAGCAAACCCTCGGCCAACAGGCCGTTCACATAGGTGTCATAGGCGTGCACCTCGTCGATGATCACCACCGCCCGGCCCAGACCCAACAGGCGCAGGCATTGGTGGCGCACCGGCAAGGCGGCCAGCAAGAGCTGGTCCACCGTGCCCACCCCCAGCGAGGCCAGCAGCGAACGCTTGTTGCCCTGGGCCAGCCAGGCGGCGCACTGGGCGGCTGACTCGGGCTCATCACCGGCGGCCGGGGATACAAGACGCCGCCCGCCCAGGCGCACCGAGGCGTTGAACTGCCGGTGCAACCGCCGGCGGGAATGGGCCAGGGCCAGGCTGGGATCGGCCTGCCGGCCAAAGAGCCGGCGATAACAGCGGGCCAGCCGGCTATACATGGCGTTGGCCGTGGCCATGGTGGGCAGGCCCACCAACAGCGACTCGGCCTCGCCGGCGGCCATTACCCGCTGGGCCAAGACCAAGGCCGCCTCGGTCTTGCCCGCGCCGGTGGACTCTTCCAAAATTATCAGCTTGGGACCAGGGGGCAGGCGGCACCCGGCCGCCCAGGCCTGCATGGGGGTGGGCTCGCGTATGTAGTCGAACAGGTCGCCGACGCCATGAAAAGACGCCACCACCGCCGGCAATATCCCGCTTTGCGCCAAGGCCTTCTCCGCCTGGTCCACGGCCAGGTCCCAGTATTGGTCCAGGTCCCTGGCCCGGCCGCGCCAAGGGAAGAAATCCTGGTTGGAGGCCAGCCAATCGCCGGCTACGATGATCCCGGCGGCCAACCAGGACGACCGGGCCAGCCGGGAGCCCATCTCGTCACCCGTCACCTGCCTGAAAACTCCCTGGTCAGCCGCCAGGCGCCGGCCGGCCCAACTCACCAGCTCATCCATGGCGGCAAGGCAATCGGCCGGAAAAAGACGATCGAATTCCTTCTTACCGGGGCGCGTCGACACCTCCTCCCCGCGGCCGTGGTGGGCGAAACCGGCCTGGACCCAACTCTTCTCAAGCCGCTCAACATCCTCGGCCCGGCAAATCCCGTACCAGCCCTTTTCAAGCCACAGGTGGCGCAACCACCACCGCCAGGCCAACAGGGCCAGCTTGGTGTGATGCCATGTCGAGGAAGACGCCCAGCCCTCGCCCTGTAGACGTCGCATTAGCTCGGGGACCTTGGCCTGGAAGGCGGGGGAAAACTTGCCCAGGTCGTGGATACAGGCCCAAAAGACCGTGAAACACCGGGCCGCTGGTGGAGCGAGCCCCAAAAGATCCGCCAGCCGTTTCAACAGCAGGGGGTCGCGCTCCAGCAAGGTCGCCACCACGGCGGCGCAGTCCAGGCAGTGGAACGCCAACTGGTGAAACGCCTCCCCGTGGGATTGCTGCGCCTTACCCCAAAACTTAAACAACATGCCCGGCCCTCCGTGGAGTTAGTCTATAGCATATCAACCCGTTATATTTCGAGGTCGTTTCAAATGGCCATTGGTCTCTCTTTCACGCGAGACCACAACAATAACTATAATCTATAGCTAATTATTTTAGGCTGGCTTGCTAATAACCAGCCGGCAACAATGGGCATCTAAACAAATACTTTGGGGCTGAGAGCATACCCCGGGACCTGGCGCCGGAGAGCAAGTGTCGGGCGGGCTTGTGGTGCGATCATAGTTGCTGACCACCGGACAACCAACTGGATCGGCTGAAAAAATTCCAAGATTTGACCCGTGCGGAAACAAGAAAAGAGTCGCCCCGCTTTAGCGGTTGGGGTCCCGGGGGTGGTGTGGGCGAGGTAGTGCTGGTTGGTCTTGACAAGAGGGATGGTGCCGGCCAGCCTGGCGCCAGGTATGAGTAAGTGGACGGCGGCGGTGTGATCAAACGGTGATGTTTGCGGTATCACTTATAGCAATCGGCGGGGCGGAATAAAGAGAGGCGGCACCGGCCGATTTCGGCCACGCCTTTGGTTATCTTTGCGCCAAATACCACCGGATGCCTCCCATGCGCTTCCCAAGACAAAAAAGGGCCGGCCAATTACGGCCAACCCTTGGTTATCTTTGGTGGAGCTGATCGGGATCGAACCGACGACCTCATGACTGCCAGTCATGCGCTCTCCCAGCTGAGCTACAGCCCCTCCGCGAACTATGTATCTATCAGAGCCAATATTATTTGTCAATGTGATCCAGGTCTTAAATCACTTCTTTTCACCCCGGCCGGTTGACCAGGCATCCAGGCACGTGGTACAAGGATTTCAAGCGTTTAGCTCCTGGAGGCTCCATGGGCGAGGGCCGGACATTTTTTGACAAGGTGCGCATCGACGGGGTCGACCTTTGGCAGCGCCTGGAGCAGCCGCTTCCCCAGGTCGATTTATCTACCATTCTCACCGCCTTGCACTATATCCACATCAAGACCTGCCTACTGGATGTCTACCACGCCGACTACCCCCTGGTGGAGGCCCGCGAGCTTATTCCCGCCTTTGACGCCCCCCTGATCGAATACCAGGACCTGCCGGCCTTCAGCCTGGTGGTCTTTGACCGGCAGCTCAGCTACCAGGACGAGGGTTTCCAATACGACCAACTGGTCTACGAAGGCCAGCCGCCGATCCCATCCCGGGTGGCGGCCAACCGGGCCCTGCTCAAGATGCGGGTGCCGCGCAACCTGGTGTCCGAGGTGGATCGGATACTGGGCCGGCGTGCCCTAACCCCCCTGGGGCGCTACGCCCGGCTGCTGCCCCTGCTGGCCCACATGGACCGCGGCCACGTACTGGCCCGCGGCCCGGACGGCTGCTTCCGCCTGGCCGGGGTCTTCGCCTCTTTCCCCTCGGACCTCGATGGAGAGATCAAGCGCTTCGGGCGCCGGATCGGCAAGTTCGTCCCGGGCGACAACGACCTCTACGCCGCCAACCGCCACTTCGTCTACCGCTTCTTCATGGAACAAAGCGGCTTTCCCATCTGCGGCGAACGCCACACTTCGGCCGCCCTGTTCGCCCGCCGCCTGCTGCGCCGGCGGGAGTCTTTTGCCATCAAGGTGCTGGGCACCAGCGACCGCACCATAACCACCCTCACCAGCCTGGGGGCCTACCGCGGCCTGCCGGCAGTGGAAAAGACCGCCCTGGTGGCGGTGCCCAAAAACGAAAAAGACACCATCCGGCGCCTGAAGCGCGGCGGCTATTTCGTGGACCCCAAGCGCCGTACCGTGATCCTGCGGGTGCGCTACATCAACCACCGCTACCACGCCGACAACGTCTTGGAAGACCGCGCCCTCAGCGTGGCCTCCCAAGAGGTGATCCACCCCTTCCACGGACGGGCCCGCCGCGGCCTGGATATCCTGGGGTTGAGCCAAGACCGCATGCTGGCCTTAAACGACATCGTGCGCGGCGAGTTCATGGGCAGCATCCTCTACGGCCGCGAGAGAATCCAGGGCACCGCCAGCCCGGCCGATCGTCTCAAGTTCCTGGCCGCCTGGCTGCGCAAACACCACAGCATCCTGGCCGACTACAGCCCGGACAACTTCAAACGCCTCCTGCGGGTGATCAACTCCTACCTGGAAGACCCGAACCGCCGAGCAGAATTCCAGCGCCACCGCAAGCTACACCAGGAAGTCAAACGCACCGTCGCGGGCCTGCGTTATTACCACCGCCTGCGCCTGCTGGAAAAACTGGTGCGCACCCGCTCCGACGCCAGCGGGCGCAAACTGCAACACCACCAAATTCTGGCCATCTTGGTGCACGCCCTGCGGCACGAGGGACAGGCCCTCCTGCGCCACCACCCCCGGATCCTGGACAAGCTGTTGCAGATATGCCGGAGACAGTTGGACAACCGCTACCTCAAGCGCCGCTACCTGCGGCGGCCGCCGAAAACCGCCCTGGAACGCAAGACGGTGAGCCAATACCGGCGACTAGCCGCCCAGGTGAAGCGCCTGGAACGCTTGGCGCGCAAGCGCCGCTCTCACCAGGGCTTTTCTCTTGAATCCCCCGGGGCCATCGGCTAACATTCATCATCGTATGCAATTACGCACTCCGGTGGTTGGCTGGCATGCGGCCGGCCCGGGGCCAAGCGATACGAGAACCACTTCATGAGCCTTCTTTACTGGAACAAGATAGCCGAGGAACGCATCTCCCAGGCGGTGCGCGACGGCGAGCTCGACAACCTGCCCGGCCAGGGCAAGCCGCTGGAGCTGGAGGACGACTCGGGCATACCAGCCGAGTTGCGCCTGGCCTACAAAGTTCTCAAAAACGCCGGCATCACCCCGCCAGAGCTGGACACCCACAACCAACTGATGCAGGCCGAAGACCTGCTGATGAACGCGCCCGACGAAAAGGCCCGCTACAAGGCCCTAAAGCGCGTCAACTACCTGGCCATGAAGCTGGGGACCATGCGTCCCGGCTCGGCCCTTTTGGACGAACACCGCTACAGCCACAAGGTGTTGGCCAAGCTCAGCAAGCCCAAAAACGACCCCTGACTCCCAGTGCCAGAGAGTAAACATCCATGCACATGAAACGCGACTATTACGAAGATATCCGCCTGCTGGGCAGCAAGGCGGCCGTCTTCTGGATGCTTATTCTCCTTTCCTCCCTGGTCCTGTTCCCCCTGCTGGCGGGCCCCTACAGCATCTACATCATCAACCTCATGGCCATCAACGTGATCGTGGCCCTGGGGCTCAACCTGCTGGTGGGCTACACCGGCCAGATCAGCCTGGGCCACGCCGGCTTCTTCGCCATCGGCGCCTACGCCACCCTGGCCCTGATGCTAAAGGCCTCCTTCCCCTTTTTGCTCGCCCTACCGGTGGCCGGACTCCTGGCCGCCGGTTTTGGGTTCCTGCTGGGCCTGCCCGCCCTGCGCCTGGAAGGCCCCTACCTGGCCATCGCCACCCTGGGCTTCGGGCTCACGGTCACCCAGGTGCTGGGCCGCCTGCACTTCCTCGGCGGCCACGAGGGGCTCACCGCTCCCCCGCTGAACCTCTTCGGCTGGCTGGTGGACTCAGACGCCGAACGCTACGCGGTCATCGTACCCATCGCCGTGGGGCTCACCTGGGCCATGCGTAACCTGGTGCACACCCGGGTGGGGCGTGCTTTTGTGGCCATCCGCGACAGCGACATCGCCGCCGAGTGCATCGGGGTCAACCTCACCTATTACAAGACCCTGGCCTTTGCCATCAGCGCCTTCTACACCGCGGTGGCCGGCGGACTCATGGCCTTCGTGCTGAACTTCATCAACCCCCACACCTTCAACATCATGGTCTCCATCCTCTTCCTGGCCATGGTGGTGGTCGGCGGCCTCGGCTCCATCCTCGGCTCCATCATGGGCGCCCTGCTCATCACCTGGCTGCAGATCGAGCTGGGCAACGTCGACCAGCTCATCAAGGCCGCCGGAGATATCCCCGGCCTGGGAAGCTACATCTCCGCCCTGGTCAACCTGGCCTTCACCCCTAGCGGGCTGCCCAACTTCCAGTACGTGGTCTTCGGGTTGATAATGGTTTTGATCGTGATCTTCGAGCCCCTGGGGCTCTACGGCATATGGATTCGCACCAAGATTTATTGGAAAACCTGGCCGTTCTAAACGGACCGGCGGCAAGAGACCGAAAAAAGGACAGCCGATGCTGGGCCAGTTAATCGTCAGCGGAATCGCCATCGGGGCCACCTACGCCCTCATCGCCTTGGCCATGGTCATCATCTACAAGGCCTCGGAGGTGCTCAACTTCGCCCAGGGCGACATGGCCATGCTCAGCGCCTTCGTGGCCTTCACGATGCTCGATTCCCTGCAGCTCAGCTTCTGGGTGGCCTTCCCCCTGGCCCTGGCCTTCGCCTTTGTGCTGGGGGCCATGCTGGAGTTCTGCTTCCTGCGTCGGGCCAAGGACCCCAACGTGTTGGGGCTGATCATCATCACCCTGGGCCTGGAGATGGTGCTCTTTGGCATCGCCTCCATGATCTGGGGCGCCGACCAAAAAAACTTCGCCTTCCCGGTGAGCGACTTCGACGTAATCGATCTCGGCGGCGGGGTGGTGGTGAGCCATCTCAACCTGGTCACCCTGGGGGTGGCCGTCGGCCTGATGCTGCTGCTGTTTGTCTTTTTCCGCTATACCAAGACCGGCGTGGCCATGAAAGCCACCCAGCAAAACCAGATGGCCGCCCGCATCATGGGCATCCGGGTCAACCGCATCCTCATGCTCACCTGGGGCATGTCCTCCATGGTGGGGGCCATCGCCGCCTTTCTCATCGCCCCCACCGACACCCTGGAGCCCTACCTCATGTGGACCCCGCAGCTAAAGGGTTTCTCGGCCGCGGTGCTGGGAGGCATGACTTCGTTGCCCGGCGCGGTGGGCGGCGGCTTCTTGCTGGGTATCATCGAAAACCTCTTCGGAGGCTATATATCGGTGGAGTTCAAAAGCGTGGTGGCCTTCGTGGTTATCGTGGCGGTGCTGTGCATCAAGCCCAGCGGGCTCTTTGCCCGCCACTACGTGCGCAAGGTGTAGCCGCCGCCGGCCGGTCGGGTGGGCCGGACCACGGGGGCTGGGCCATATGATCAGGAACATGCGGGTCAGGTCAGGCGGTCGGATTAGGCGGGGGGGACATGCGACCGGGAGATGCGGGGGAAGCACTCGCCACTATTGGCGGCCGGTCTTTTCTATCTTACTTAAAGTGCATTGCCCTGGCCTTGCGGGGCCGGCATGTGGCATTTTATTAAAACAGCCACCCACACTCGAAAAGGGGAGTGAACCAGGGAGCCGGCCGGGCCATCGGTCGCGGTGGACCGCGCGGGGCGCCTGGTTAGGGCTGCAAGAGGGGGAGTTTTCCTTGGTAAACCTTTTGGCGAGGAGAGTTACATGAAACAAAGGATCGTTTGGCTGGTCGTCTTGGCCGCCTCCCTGGCCCTGGCCGGCCAGGTATGGGCCGCCCCGGTACGCGGTGTGACCGATACCACCATTAAGATCGGCCAGTGGGGTCCCCAGACCGGCCCGGCCGCCCTGTGGGGTGCGGTGGCCCGGGGCACCGGCCTGTTGTTTAAAATGATCAACGACGCCGGCGGCATCAACGGCCGCAAAATCAAGTACTACATCCGCGACGACGGCTACCAGCCCAGCCGCACCAAGGCCATTGTCAAAGACCTGTTGGACAACGTCGGGGTGTGGGGTTTCGCCTGCGGCGTGGGCACCAGCCCGGGCCTGGCCGCCATGCCCGAGATCGTCAAACGCGGCGTGCCCTGGGTGGGCATGGCCACCGGTTCCCGCCACTGGGCCATACCGCCTAAAAAGACCATCTTCGCCACCTACCCCTGGTACTCCACCGAGGCCAAGGCCCTGGTGCGCTATGCCCTGGACACCCTGGGCATGAAGAAGCTGGGCTTTGTCTACCAGAACGACGACTACGGCAAGGGCGGCCTGGACCCGGCCGTGGCCGAGCTGAAACAGCGCGGCAAGGCCCTGGCCGTGGCCATCCCCACCGAGGTGACCGACACCGACCTGGCCAGCCACGTGCTCAAGCTCAAGGCCGCCGGCTGCGACGCGGTCATCCTGTGGCTGCTGCCCAAGCAGGCCATCATCACCGTGGCCACCGCCGCCAAGCTGGGCTACCGTCCCCAGTGGATCACCAGCTCCACCTTGAGCGACGCCCCGCTGATGTACAAGCTATCCAAGGGCCTGTGGAAGGGCGTCATCTTCGGCAACTTCATCGATGTGCCCGACAGCAAAAGCCCGCTCATGGCCAAGTACCGCGCCGCCTGGAAGAAGTACGCCCCAAAGGAACGCTGGGGCGTGTTCTACTACGCCGGCATCGGCTTCGTGGAGCCCATGGTCGAGGGCCTCAAGCGGGCCGGGCGCGACCTGAGCGTGGACAACTTCGTGCGGGCCATGGAGTCCATCAAGGGCTTCCAGGGCATCATGGGTAAGGTCACCTTCAGCCCCACCCGCCGCCAGGGCATCAAGCAGGTGTTCCTGGGCAAGTGCGGCGACGGTGGCAAATCCATCCGCCTCACCGACTGGATCGACGCGGAATAGAACGCACTAACCCACTTCATCAACCGGCGGCGCGGGGGAAACGCCCCCGCGCCGCTTGAGGCAATCAAACCTATGCCCTTCTTCGAGGTACAAAACCTCACCATGGTCTTCGGCGGACTCACCGCGTTAGATAACATATCGCTAACCCTGGAGCGCGGGTCCATCAATGCGGTGATCGGCCCCAACGGCGCCGGCAAGACCACCCTGTTTAACTGCATCACCGGCCTGTACAAACCCACCGCCGGCCGCATCATCTTCAAGGGCACCGACATCACCGGCCGCAAACCCTACAAGATCGCGGCCATGGGCCTGGGACGCACCTTCCAGAACATCGAGCTCTTCAGCCACATGACCACCATGGACAACCTGCTGCTGGGCCGCCACCTGCACATGAAGACCGGCGTCTTCGGCGGGGCCGCCTGCTTCGGCCGCCGCTCGCCGGCCGTGCAAGAAGAAATCGCGCAGCGCCGCAAGGTCGAGGAGATCATCGACTTCTTGGACCTGCAATCGGCCCGCGACCGCTTCGTGGGCGGGCTGCCCTACGGCACCCAGAAAAAAGTCGAACTGGGGCGCGCCCTGGCCACCGAACCCGAGCTGCTGCTCTTGGACGAACCGGTGGCCGGCATGAACCTGGAAGAAAAACAGGACCTGGTCATCTGGCTCAAAGACATCCAGGAGGTATTCGGGGTCACCCTGCTGGTTATCGAACACGATATGCGGGTGGTGATGGACATCAGCCAACAGGTGCTGGTCATCAACTTCGGCAAACCCATCGCCCGCGGCAAGCCCCAAGAGGTGCAGAACCACCCCGAGGTGCTCAAGGCCTACCTGGGCGAGGATTCGGTGGACCAGATGACGGGAGCGGCCTGATGCTGCAGGTAAAAAACATCGAGACCCTCTACGGCCTGGTGATGGCCCTGCGCGGGGTGAGCCTGGAGCTGCCCGAACACAAGATCACCGCCATCTTGGGCTCCAACGGCGCCGGCAAGTCCACCATCATCAAGACCATCATGGGCCTGCTCGACGACCAGCCGGACAAGGGAACCATCTGGCTCGACGACCAGCGCATCGATAAAAAAGATACCGAGGATATCGTGCGCCTGGGCCTGGCCTACGTGCCCGAGGGACGCGAGGTCTTCGACGAGCTCACCGTACTGGAAAACCTGCAGATGGGAGCCTACACCAACCAGGGCGGCAAGCTCAAAGACGACCTGGAAAAAGTCTACGGCCTCTTCCCCCGCCTGGCCGAGCGCAAGAGCCAACTGGCCGGCACCCTCTCAGGCGGTGAACAGCAGATGCTGGCCATCGGCCGGGCCATGATGATGAATCCGCGCATCCTCTTCCTGGACGAGCCCTCCCTGGGGCTCAGCCCCCTGCTGGTCCAGGAGATTTTCGCCACCATCAAGCAGATCAACACCGAGCGCGGCACCACCATCTTGCTGGTGGAACAAAACGCCACCATGGCCCTGAAGGTCTGCGACTACGGCTATGTCATGGAAAACGGTCGCTTCGTGCTGGCCGGCACCCCCGAGGAACTCATGGCCGACGAGGACGTGCGCGAGTTCTACCTCGGCATCAAGAGCGAGGTGAGCGTCAAGGGCTACCAGCGCTACAAGCGCAAAAAACGCTGGCGCTAAGGGGCCAACCGGGCGAAGGGGTAACGGGGGCGAAGGGGTAGTCGAGCCGCCTAGCAGCGCACGAAGGGCACAGTCACCCATGGCCCGACCTTTTGATCAAACCGCCATCCAGATCAAGCGCCTGGGACCGCCGCCGGGACGGGCCCGGCGCGAGCTGTTGTTCATCCACGGCGCCTGGCACGGCCCCTGGTACTGGGAGCCCCTGGCCGCACCCCTGGCCGCCGACGGCTTTGCCTGTAACCTGTTGGCCCTGCCCGGCCACGGCGATGAGCCCTGGGACCTGCCGGGCTTCACCCGTTTGAGCGACTACGCCCTCTACAGCGCCCGGGCGGCGGCCGGCCTGCCGGGGGTGGTCTTGATCGGCCACAGCCTGGGCGGCTGGATAGTACAAAAAATTCTGGAGGCGGCCGACCTGCCGGCCGTGCTGCTTTGCCCCCTGCCGGCGCGTGGCATGACCTTTATCCGGCTCCTGGCCCTGGTCCTGCGCACCCCCCTGGGCGTCCTGGCCCCGCTTTGGGGCCGGCCCATGACCATCGGAAACCCGGCCCTGGCCCGGCGCCTGTTCTACCGCCAACTACCGCTGGAGCAGGTCCGCCCCTTGTGGGAGCCGCTGGTAGCCGAGCCGGCCGTCGCGGCCCTGCAGATGGGCCTGGGGCTCTGCCCCACCCGGACCCGGCCGGGGCGCGCCCCGCGTTTGTTGGTGGCGGGCCAGAAGGATTTCCTGGTGCCGCCGGCGGTGCTGAGCCGCCTGGCCCGCCGGCTGGGGGCGCGCTTTGAGCTGCTGGCCGGCATGCCCCACAACCCCTGGCTGGAAGACCCCGGGGGCCGGGTGCTCGCGCTGGTGCGGGAGTTCCTGGGCTACCTGGAGGCCGGGCGGTCCGCGTCCCCATAACCCCGGCAACCCACCTGATTCAACCCCAACCGCCTTAAAACCTTCCCTCCCAACCAACAATTTTCTTAAAGCCAGGGGGGCGAAATCAAAGCGGGCCGCCAGGCCCGCCTGGTTTCGCCCCTGCCATACGGTTTTCTTGGGGAGGGAGGTTCGGGGGGAACCCTTTCTTTTTTCCAAAAGAAAGGGTTCCCCCCGATCCTCCTTCTTCTCCTCCTCCTTACTCCCCCATCCCGCCGAAGCGCACCAGCGCCGCGGCGGCGATGGCGGCGGTCTCGGCGCGCAGGGTGGCCCCGGGCAGGCGGCAGACGCTGAAGCCGGCCTTGGCGGCCTGGTCCACTTCCTCGGGGGCCAAGCCGCCTTCCGGGCCGACGACCACCCACACCTCGTCGGGGTCGCCGGCGGCGCGCAGGGCTTGGGCCAGGGTTTGGCCGCGGTGTTCTTCGTAGAGCAGCAGGCGGGCGGCCTCGGCCGGGGCGCTGGCCAGCACCCGGGCCAGGGGGGCGGGCTCGCTAAAGTGTGGCCGGTAGGTGGCGCCGCACTGTTTCAGGGCCTGGCCGGCCAGGCGGTCCCAGCGCGCGGATTTGCCTTGATCCCTGGACTTGGCCACGGTGCGCGTGGAAGTGAAGGGGTGCACCGCCGCGGCCATCAGCTCGGTGAGCTTCACCACCGCCAGGTCCATGGCCGGGTTCTTCAAAAGCCCGAGGCAGAGCACCAGGCGGGGCCGCGGCCGGTCGGGGCGGGAGACTTCTTGCACCCGGCAGGTTACCCGGCGGCGGTCGATCTGCTCGATGGTCGCCGCCGCCCGCCGGCCGGACCCGTCCAAGAGTTCCACCGGGTCGCCGGGGGCCAGGCGCAGCACCCGCCGGGCGTGGACCGCTTCCTCCGGCGGCAGGACCACGACCGGGCCGCCCAGGGCCGCGGGATCGACCAGGAAGCGGCGAAGGCTCATCCCAACACCAGCATGGCCCAGCCGCTCATGGTGTCGCGCTCCAGCAGGGCCAGGCCCTGGGCCTCAAAGGCCTGGCGCACTTGGTCCACCTGCTCCACCAAAAGCCCCGAGGCCACCAGCTCACCACCGGGGGCCAACCGGGGGGCCAGGGCCGGGGCCAGGTGGCAGAGGTCCTTGGCCGTGAGGTTGGCCGTTACCAGCGAAAACTCCTCGCTAAGCTGTTCCACCGGCTGCTTTAAAGCGCGCACCTGGTCGGACAAGCCGTTTAGCGCAGCGTTGTGTTCGGTGGCGGCCACCGCCAGGGGATCGATGTCAATGGCCGTGGCCCGCCCCACCCCCATCAAGACCGCGGCCAGGGCTAAAATGCCGGTGCCGCAGCCCACGTCGAGCATAGAAGAACCCAGCCGGCCGTGGCGGCGCAGCCGCTCCAGACGGCGCAGGCACAGCAGGGTCGACTCGTGCTGGCCGGTGCCAAAGGCCTGGCCCGGATCAATGATCAGCACCTGCTGGTTGGGCCCGGGCTCCACCGGCTCCCACGGCGGGGTGACGATGAGATGCCAGGTCACCCGGCGCGGCTTGAAATACCGCTTCCAGTTCTCCGACCAGTCCACTGGCTCCAGGTCGCTGAAGCCAAGCTCCATCACCTGGTCGGGCCACTGCTGCTTCAGCGCCGCGAAAAACTCCTCCAACCCGGCGCGCTGGGCGGCCAGCTCGGCGGTGAAACCCAAATAGCCCTTTACTCGCGTGATCTCCGGGTGGTCAGCCACCTCTTCGATTATCACCCCCTGGCCACTCATGCTGTAGATGTAGTCGGCCCAGGCCTCGGCCGCCTGGATCGGACCCACCATCACCACCTCCACCCAGGGCGGCGCCTTGTCCGAAATTGGACTCATGATGTATTTCATCCCGATTTGCAACGAGTTAAAAAGCAAGCTAAAATGGTTTCCCGGGATTATTCTTGACATAATCCGGCCCATAGCACAAGGGGCGCAGGTGAACACCAAGGACTTAAAGCGAATACTTCAAGACGTAGCCGATGGCCGGATAAAGCCCAACAAGGCCTTGAAACGACTAAAGTCTCTGCCCTATGAAGACCTGGGCTTCGCCCGGGTGGACCACCACCGGGTGCTGCGCCAGGGCTTCCCCGAAGTGGTCTTCGGCCAGGGCAAAAACCCCGCCCAGATCGTGGCCATAAGCCAGGCCATCCACGCCCAGGGCTCGGCGGTGCTGGTAACCCGGGTGGACCCGGACAAGGCCGGCGACTGCCGCCAGCTCTGGGGTGAGCTGCTCTACCACCCCGAGGCCGCCTGCCTGGCCCTGGAGGCAGCCGAGGCTCCCGAGCCCGGCCGGGGGCTGGTGGCGGTGGTGGCCGCCGGCACCAGCGACCTGCCGGTGGCCGAGGAAGCGGTGCTCACCGCCCGGCTCATGGGCTCCAAGGTGGTCACCGTCTTTGACGTGGGTGTCAGCGGCCTGCACCGGCTCATGGCCGAGCGCGAGGTGCTCGAAGAGGCCTCCAGCTTCGTGGTGGTGGCCGGCATGGAAGGCGCCCTGCCCTCGGTGGTGGCCGGCATGGTGGACAAGCCGGTGATCGCGGTACCCACCTCGGTGGGCTACGGCACCTCCTTCGGCGGGCTGGCCGCCCTGTTGGGCATGCTCAACTCCTGCGCCCCGGGGCTCAGCGTGGTCAACATCGACAACGGCTTTGGCGGCGGCTACCTGGCCGCCCTCATCGATCACATGGATTAGCCGCACGGGCGGCGCGGGGGCGGATTATGCGCGCGGTGGTGCAAAGGGTGAGCTCGGCCAGGGTGGAGGTGGCCGGCCAGAGCGCCGGGGCCATCGGACCGGGGATGGTGGTGCTCTTGGGCGTGGGCCAGGACGACGAGGCCGGCGACGCCCAATGGCTGGCCGACAAGATCGCCGGCCTGCGCATCTTCCCCGACGAGCAGGACAAGCTAAACCTCTCGGTGGCCGAGGTCGGCGGCCAGCTCCTGGTGGTGAGCCAGTTCACCCTGTGGGGTGACTGCCGCAAGGGCAGGCGTCCCGGTTTTGGCCGCGCCGCCCGGCCCGAGACGGCCGAGGGGCTCTACCAGGAGTTCGTGCAGCGCCTGCGCGGCCAGGGGCTCACGGTGGCCACCGGCGTCTTCGGGGCCATGATGGAGCTGCACCTGGTGAACCAGGGACCGGTCACCCTGCTGGTGGACAGCCAAAAGAATTTCTAGCAACCAGGGCGACCCGCCCTTTTCGGGAGCCGAGCCTATGGCAGACGAACCCAAGCTGGACCTGAAACACTTCATGCCGCCGGGGTGGCAGGGCAAGTACCCGCCCTGCCAGATTCGCATGGACACCGAGGGTAAGCTCTGGGGTGAGGGGCGTCCCATGATCCACCCGGGCATCATCGAGCTGGTCCACCAGTCGGTGCACTTCGAAGACGGCATCTACTACCTGGAGCTCGACGGCAAACGCTGCCAGTTGGAGGTGGACGACACCTTCTACGTGGTCACCGGCGTGGCCCCAGAGGACCAGGGACTGGCTGTCTCCCTCAACGACGGCTCCACCGAAACCCTTGACCCGGCCTCGCTGTGGGTGGGCGACGCCGACGTGCTGTACTGCCAGGTCAAGGGCGGCGCCCTGCCGGCGCGCTTCACGCGCCAGGCCTACTACCAGGTGGCCCAGTGGATCGAAGAAGACGGCGAGGGCTTCGCCCTGGTGCTCGGCGGCCGGCGCTATCCCCTGGTGGTGCGGGCCTAGGAGGGAGCCGGGTATGACGCCGCAGATGCAACGGGCCCCCGGCCACGGGGTGGAGATACAACTGGCCCACTGGCCGGGCCGGGGCCGCAGCGTTTTTTGCGTCCACGGCCTCACCGCCAACTGCCGCGCCTGGGACGTCATCGCCGGCGAGCTCAGCCCGGAGCACGACGTCTGGGCCCTGGACCTGCGCGGCCGGGGCCGCTCGGACAAGCCCGAGACCGGCTACGGCATAGCCGCCCACTGCGCCGATATCCTGGCCGTGGCCGACCACCTGGGGGTGGAGCGCTTCGCGGTGATGGGCCACTCCCTGGGGGCCTACATCGCCCTGGCCCTGGCGGCCCAAAACCCCCAGCGGGTCCAGCGGGCGGTGCTGGTCGACGGCGGGGCCCAGCTATCGGAGGCGGAGATGGCCAAGGTCTTCGCCTGGGTCTCCATGTCCGTGGCCCGCCTGAACATGGTCATGCCCGACTTTGAGCAGTACCGGGCCGTGGTCCAGCAAGCGCCCTTTTTGCAACCCTGGAACCCGGCCCTGGATGACTACCTGGCCTACGAGATACAAGAGGTGGAAGGCGGGGTGCGCTCGTCGGTGAGCCCAGCGGCCGTGGAGCGCGACGCCGAGGACCTGCGCCAGGCCCAACCGGCAGAGCTCTACCGCCGGGTGGCCTGCCCGGTGCTGATCCTGCGCGCGCCGGAGGCCATCTTGGGCGACGACCTCATCCTGCCCCAAGCGGCGGTGGATAAAATGCTGCGGGAGATCAAGGACGCGACCTTGGTGAACCTGGCCGGGGCCAACCACTACAACATCATCAACGCCGATATGCCCCAGCGCCGCCAGGCCCTAACCGACTTCCTGGCCCCCTGAGCCTACTTGGCCCCCCGGCTGATGAGCAGCTTGGCGATCTTCTCGTGGCCCTGGCTCATGGCCACGTTTAAAGCCGACATGTTGTTTTCACTGCGGGCCTTGACGTCGGCCCCGTGGGCCAAGAGCACCTTGACTATGCCCAGGTGACCCTGGTGGGCCGCCAGCATCAGGGGGGTCTGGCCCACCCGGTCGCGCAGGTTGACATTGGCCCCCTTGGCCAAGAGGTACTTCACCATGGTGGGGTTCTTGGCGTAGATGGCCACCAAGAGCGGGCTGATGCCGTCGCGGTCCTGCACGTCTATGCTCACCCCCTTGCCCAGCATGGCCCCCACCGCCTTGATGTCGCCCCGGCCCACCGCTTTGAGTAGCGCGGTGGTCTTGTCCTGCTTGGCCCAGGCCAGGGAGCCGGCGAGCAGCACAGCGGCGATGGCCAGCAAAATTACCAGCTTGACTCGTGTCGGCATGCTGGGGACGGTCATGGAGGGTCCTCCCTTGGTGCGATGGTGAATTTACGACCGAAATATTATCGTATGGTCGCCGCAAACACAAATACCAGGCCGAGTGCCTCGGCTGCCATATGGGCCGGGGCGACCTTCTTTGGGCGACCGTCATCATTCAATTGCTAACTGTAAGGCAAGAACGACACGGCCCTAAAGTCGGCCGCGAGCGCAGCAGGTGGGTTGACGAGCCTGGAGCGTCTCGCCACCGGGCCCACTATGGCTGCGGCGGCACGCCGCCACGACCTTAAAAGAACGTGCGAGCGCAGCAGGTGGGGGGACGAGCCTGGAGCGTCTCGCCACCGGACCCACTATGGCTGCGGCGGCACGCCGCCACGACCTTAAAGAACGTGCGAGCGCAGCAGGTGGAGGGACGAGCCTGGAGCGTCTCGCCACCGGACCCACTACGGGAGCCCAGGCACTGGGCGCGGCGTGCCGCCGCTGGCGTATGGGCCGGGGCGACCTTCTTCGGGCCAGCGCCATCATTTAATTGCTAACTGTAAGGCAAGAACGACACGGCCCTAAAGTCGGCCGCGAGCGCAGCAGGTGGGTTGACGAGCCTGGAGCGTCTCGCCACCGGACCCACTATGGCTGCGGCGGCACGCCGCCACGACCTTAAAGAACGTGCGAGCGCAGCAGGTGGGGGGACGAGCCTGTAGCGTCTCGACACCGGGCCTATACGGGAGCCGCGGCTCGCGGCATTAACGGAGGCCGGCTACTGCTTGGGCGATATTGAAGCAGTAGTCGCCGGGGCTAGGCTGGAGGCAGCTCCGGGCATCCTGCCCTGCGCTGCTCCAAGCCCAGCCGGAGTAAATCCGTCTGGGCTTGCGCTGGGCTGCGCCCAGCGGCGGCACAT
>JAMOVV010000200.1 GCA_027067385.1 Desulfarculaceae bacterium | reverse complement strand
CTTCTGGGGTTTCGCCGACGCGGCCAAGGTCCACGGCAAGGCCCTGGTCATCTACTGGTCGTGGGACTGGAGCCATATGCGACCCCGCTGGTCCCGCCTGGGCACCATTTTGGATTAAACCCACCTGATAACCACCGCCGCCCCCACCCCCCCGGTGCGGCCGGCGGTTTTTGGGCGGCCGGCGCGGTCGGCGCGGGCCCCAAAAAAGTAAAAAATTTTCCGCCAGGGCTTGCAAACCCCTGAACTCATGATTACTCTTCGTGCTGTTAGCACTTGACGTTAAGGAGTGCCAAATATTCGCCCCGTGCCGGAGAGGCGCGGCGCGAATCCGGTTTATATAAATTATTTTATACATTTAACCATGGAGCAACAGGAGAGGCATGAAATGAACATCAAACCTCTGCAGGACCGTGTGATCGTAAAGCGCCTTGAGGAGGAAGAAAAGACCTCCGGCGGCATCATCATCCCCGACAGCGCCAAGGAAAAACCCCAGCAGGGTAAAATCCTGGCCGTGGGTCCCGGCAAAATTTTAGAGGGCGGCACCAAGCTGGACATGACCGTCAAAGAGGGCGATATCGTGCTGTTTGGCAAATACGCCGGCAACGAAGTGAAGATCGACGGCGAAGAGGTCCTCATCATGCGCGAGGACGACATCCTGGGTATCATCGCCTAAGACGCCCTGTTTTGCACCGAGCAAGACCTCTGCTCTAAATCTTTATTTTAGGAGGACAAGGACCAATGGCCAAAGAAATAAAATATGACGTAAAGGCCCGCGAGGCCATCATGCGGGGCGTGGACACCCTGGCCAACGCCGTCAAGGTGACCCTGGGCCCCAAGGGCCGCAACGTAATCATCGAGAAGACCTTCGGCTCGCCCAACATCACCAAGGACGGCGTCACCGTGGCCAAGGAGATCGAGCTTGAGGACAAGTTCGAGAACATGGGCGCCCAGATGGTGAAAGAGGTGGCCTCCAAAACCTCTGACGTGGCCGGCGACGGCACCACCACCGCCACCATCCTGGCCCAGGCCATCTACCGCGAGGGCTCCAAGCTGGTGGCCGCCGGCACCAACCCCATGGCCATCAAGCGCGGCATCGACAAGGCGGTGGAGGCCGTGGTGGCCGAGCTGCAGCGCATCTCCAAGACCACCAAGGACCAAAAGGAGATCGCCCAGGTCGGCACCATCAGCGCCAACAACGACGCCACCATCGGCAACATCATCGCCGAGGCCATGAACAAGGTGGGCAAAGAAGGTGTCATCACCGTGGAAGAGGCCAAGTCCATGGAGACCACCCTGGAGGTGGTCGAGGGCATGCAGTTCGACCGCGGCTACCTCTCGCCCTACTTTGTCACCGATCCCGAGAAGATGGAAGCCAGCCTCGAGGACCCCTACATCCTGATCCACGAGAAGAAAATCTCCAACATGAAGGACCTGCTGCCCATCCTGGAGCAGATCGCCAAGATGAACCGGCCGCTGCTCATCGTGGCCGAGGACATCGAGGGCGAGGCCCTGGCCACCCTGGTGGTGAACAAGCTGCGCGGCACCCTTAACACCTGCGCCGTCAAGGCCCCGGGCTTCGGCGACCGCCGCAAGGCCATGCTGGAAGACATCGCTATCCTCACCGGCGGCACCGTGATCAGCGAGGACCTGGGCGTCAAGCTCGAAAGCGCCACCATCAACGACCTGGGCACCGCCAAGCGGGTCACCGTCGATAAGGACAACACCACCATCGTCGACGGCGGCGGCAAGCGGGCCGACCTGGAAGGCCGCGTGCGCACCATCCGCGCCCAGATCGAAGACACCACCAGCGACTACGACCGCGAGAAGCTCCAGGAGCGCCTGGCCAAGCTCATCGGCGGCGTGGCGGTGATCAACGTGGGCGCGGCCACCGAGATAGAGATGAAAGAAAAGAAGGCCCGCGTGGAGGACGCCCTCAACGCCACCCGCGCCGCGGTGGAAGAGGGTATCGTGCCCGGCGGCGGCGTGGCCCTGTTGCGCTGCCTCGAAGCGGTGGAAAAGGCCCGCGACAAGGTCAAGGGCGAGGAGAAGTTCGGGGCCGACATCATCCGCCGGTCCCTGGAAGAGCCGCTACGCCAGATCGCCATGAACGCCGGCGAAGAAGGCGCCGTGGTGGTGGGCAAGGTCAAGGAGCTCAAGGGCGCCGAGGGCTACAACGCCGACACCGACAAGTACGAGGACCTGCTCAAGGCCGGCGTCATCGACCCCACCAAGGTTACCCGCTACGCCATCCAGAACGCGGCCTCGGTCTCCGGGCTGCTGCTCACCACCGAGTGCATGGTGGCCGAGAAGCCCAAGGAAGATACCGGCGCGCCCGCGCCCGGCGGCATGCCCGGCGGCATGGGCGGCATGGGCGGTATGTACTAAAACCAGCTATCCCCGAGGCGAGGCCCGGCAACCGCCGGCCTCGCCTTGGTCGCCAAAGGACGGGCACCACGCCCGTCCTTTTTTATGCCCGCCCCGGCGCGCTATTGCAGCGAGCCGTCGGCCTGCGGCCCGGGAGGCCGATATCGCGGCTGGCCCGGGCCTCGGCCTGGGTCCGGCCCCAGCAGCTCACAAAGGCCCCGCCGGCGGTGCCGCAATGCTCGCCGCCCGCCACCACCGGCTTCCCCCAACCGCGGGCCCCTGCTATAGTGGGGCCATGAACCCCGATCACGATCCCAACCGCTTCGTCTATGGCGTTGACCAGTGGCCCCCGGCCGGGGCCCTGGCGGTGCTGGGGGCCCAATGGCTGGTGCTGGTGGTGCCCGGGGTGCTGGTCCTGGGCGAGGTGGTGACCCAGGTACTGCACCTGGAGGCCACGGCCCGGGTGGCCTTTATCGGCCGCCTGTTCATCCTCACCGGCCTGGTCCAGGCGGCCCAGACCTTCCTGGGCCACCGCCTGCCGGCCATCGTGGGACCCTCCTCGGTGCTGTTGGTGGGCACCGTAGCCTCGGCTGGCGCCGGGGCCGGGGCCGTCTTCGGGGCCATGGCCATCGGCGGGGCGGCCGCCGCCCTGGTGGGCTTCACCGGCCTGGCCGCGCGCCTGCGCCGCCTGTTCACCCCCACCGTGCTGGCGGCCACCCTCATGCTGGTGGCCATGAGCCTGGGGCCGGTAATGCGCGACCTCATCTTCCACCCCGGCACCATCGGCCGGGCCTACGGACTGCCCCTATTGTTCTGCCTGGCCCTGGTGGCGGCCATGCTCTGGGGCCAGCACCACCTGCGCGGCCTGTGGTCATCGGCCGTACTGCTTTTGGGCCTGGTGGTCGGCTCGCTGGTCTATCACCTCCTGGACCTGGGCCGCAGCGCGGCCAGCTCCTGGGTCCCCGGGGCCGGCGGCCTGCTGCCCACCTGGCCGCCCTTCCACCCGGACTGGCAGCCGGCGGTCATCGGCTCCATGGCCCTGTGCTACCTGGCGCTGATTGCCAACGAGCTGGCCACGGTGGAGTCCACCGCCACGGTGGTGGAGGCCTGCGGCCACAAGGGCCGGCTCAACCGGGCGGTGGCCGTTAGCGGCCTGGGCGGGGCCCTGGCCGGGCTCTTCGGCTGCCTGGGACCGGTCTCCTACGCCGTGAGCCCCGGGGTGGCCATCAGCTCGCGCAGCGCCAGCCGCTACAGCCTCATCCCCTGCGCCGCCGCCCTGGTGGCCCTGGGACTCTGGCCCCGGGCCCTGGGGCTCTTTGGCCTGGTGCCCCCGCCGGTGGTGGGCGCAGTGCTCTTTACGGTGATGGCCAGCCAGATCATGGCCTCGTTGCGCCTGCTCTTCGGGGCCGGACGCACAGGGGACTGGGCCAGCGGGACCGTGGTGGGCGCGGCGGTGATGACCGCGGTGGTGGTGAGCTTCATGCCCGAGGCCGCCCGCCTGGCCATCATCCCCGCCCTGCGCCCGCTGCTGGCCAACGGCTTTGTCGCCGGGTTGGCCGTGGCCCTGGTCCTGGAGCACCTGCTGCTGCGGCGCAAGGCCAAGAAGTAACTCTCCCGCCGGGCCGCCGGCCAACTAACCGCTTGCAGGCGGGCCAATCTTGACACCCCCCTGGCGGTGGGCTAGATTTAGCCACTTTTGAGCGCACCCCAACCAAAGGAAAACGCCATGGTCCGCGCCGACGGACGCGCGCCGACCGACATGCGGCCGGTCACCATAACCCCCGGAGTGAACCCCTACGCCGAGGGTAGCGCCCTGTGCCGCTTCGGACGCACCGAAGTCATGTGCACCGCCTCGGTGGAACAGGGCGCCCCGCGCTGGATGACCGCCGAGGGCGACCCCCGCGGTTGGGTAACCGCCGAATACGCCATGCTGCCGCGCTCCACCCACACCCGCACCGGGCGCAAATCCAACCAGGGCGGCCGGGCGCGGGAGATCAGCCGCCTCGTCGGACGATCCCTGCGGGCCGCGGCCGACCTGGAACGCTTGGCTGGGTACACCATCAAGATCGACTGCGACGTGCTGGTGGCCGACGGCGGCACCCGCACCGCGGCCATCAGCGGCGGATGGGTCGCCCTGGCCCTGGCCCTCAAGGGCCTGGGACGGCACCCGGCCATGGAGTTGGCCGCCGTCAGCGTGGGCCGGGTCGACGGCCAACTGCTCACCGACCTATGCTACGTCGAAGACTCGGCCGCCGAGCTGGACATGAACCTGGTGATGGCCCCGGGCGGACACCTGGTGGAGGTGCAGGCCACCGGCGAGCGTGGTACTTTTACCAGCGACGAATTGGCGGACCTGCTGGCCATGGGGGCCCAAGCCGCCGAACAAATCTTCGCCGCCCAGCGCGGTGCGCTAAAGGTTAACTAAAAGCTATGCAACTGGTGCTGGCCTCGTCCAACCAAGGCAAACTGCGCGAGATCAAGGCTATGCTGGAGCCGGCCGGCATCAAAGTAAAAAGCGCGGCTGAGATGGGCTTTACCCGCGAGATACCCGAGACCGGCGACACCTTTGAGGCCAACGCCAAGCTCAAGGCCCAGACCGTGTGCCAGGCCCTGGGCCGCCCGGCCCTGGCCGATGACTCCGGACTGGCGGTCGACGCCCTGGGAGGACGGCCCGGGGTGTTTAGCGCGCGCTACGCCGGCGAGGGCGCCAGCGACGCCCAGCGCAGCGCCAAGCTCCTGGGCGAGCTGCAGGGTGTAGCCGGGCCGGAGCGCGGCGCGGCCTTTGTCTGCGTAATGGTCTGCTGCCGGCCAGACGGCCGGTTCCTGGTGAGCCGAGGCGAGCTGCACGGACGCATCGCCGACGCGCCGGCCGGACATAACGGCTTTGGCTACGACCCGGTGTTCTACCTGCCCGAGCGCGGCCTCACCGTGGCCCAGATCAGCGCCGAGGAAAAAAACGCCATCAGCCACCGCGGCCGCGCCCTGCGCGATATCGCCGCCCAGCTGCCGGACTTTTTACAGGACTAGACACAACCATCAACCGCTTGGCACTGGCCATGGCAAAGAAAAACTAGACCACTTCATCCGTCGGGGCGTGGCGCAGCTTGGTAGCGCACCTGCTTTGGGAGCAGGGGGTCCCCGGTTCAAATCCGGGCGCCCCGACCAGCCGCGAGCCGCGGCTGCCATATGGGCCGTGACCTTAGTCTGCGGGCAGCCGACCTCATTCAATTACCACCGTGCTAGAAAAAATTGGCACGAATCAAAGTAGGCCGCGAGCCGCGGCGGCCGTATGGGCCGTGACCTTAGTCGTTGGGCAGCCGACCTCATTCAATTACCACCGGTCAGGAAAAATCGATACGACCTAAAAGAACGCTTGCGCGGAGCAGAGCGAGGGGCGAATGCGGGACGAGGGGACTTGGACCCACTACGGGTGTGCAAGCATTGCACCGACCTAAAAGAACGCTTGCGCGGAGCAGAGCGAGGGACGAATGCGGGACGAGGGGACTTGGACCCACTACGGGTGTGCAAGCATTGCACCGACCTAAAAGAACGCTTGCGCGGAGCAGGGCGGGAGACGAGCCTGGAGCGCTTCGGGCTTGGACCCACTACGGGAGCCCAGGCACTGGGCCCGGGATGCGAGGGCCATATAGCAATAGACGTCATTGCGAGGAGCCGACAGGCGACGCGGCAACCTTCCTTTTCCGTCTTTTCGCGGCGGGTGGTTTTTAACGAAGGGTGCTTGGCAATTGCCTAAAGAGGAAAGCGGAAGGTCGCTTCGCTGCGCTCGCGATGACGTCTATTTTTTATAGCCAAATCGACACGGTCTGAAAAAACGCTTGCGCGGAGCAGGGCGGGAGACGAGCCTGGAGCGCTTCGGACTTGGACCCACTACGGGTGTGCAAGCATTACACCTGGGGGAGCCGCGTGGTGGCGGCCCCCCCGGTGGTTGGTTTTAGAAGATGCCGGCGATGGCCTGAATGATGCCCCGGCGCAGGAGAGGCAGGGCCTCCTGGAAGCTGAGGTTCACCTTGCGGGCCGAGGAGCTGATGCGGGTCTGGTACTTCTTCCAGTGGCTGGTAGTGGTCTGCTGCTGGTAGGTTCTTTGTCCGCGCCCCTGCTTGGAGTGGCTGGTAAAGCTGGAGGTGATGCCCCGGGTGCGCTCGGAGACCTGCACGTCGGTGATCACCGCATACCAGTAGACCTTGGTGGCTGCGCCGGTGATGGCCTCCAGGGCCCCGGCGGCCACACCGCCCACCGCTGCACCAAGGCCATAGTGGCCAGGTCCGCCGATGAGGGCTCCGGCCACCGCGCCGGCGGCCACACCACCATAGCCAGCACTCATGGCCGTCTCATAGGCCGCCTTGTCCACGTGGCCTACGCTAAGCACGTTGGCTTGCAGAAGATAGTGGGCTTGGTTGGGGTCGTCGACGATGCGGTACCCCCGGCTGGCGATGGCCGCCTTCACATCCTGCTCAATGAAGAAGGGCTTGTCCGAGGTGTTGCGCACCTGCACGAAGACAGTACGCTGGGCCGGCGGCACCGGCTCCAGGAAAATAGTATCGGTCATCTTGGTTTGAACATCCAGCTCGGCATAGCGAACGCTGGTAACCGTGGCGGCGCATCCGGCCAGGGCCACCACCATTATTACGGCCACCAGGCCGGCGATGTATCTGGGCACACGTTTCATAATCATACCTCCATTTGAATATCGTCGGAATAACCCATCCGACGTCTGCGCTGGCCGTTTTTTTCATAGTTCAGCTAAAAGATAGCAAACCGCTGGCCTGCAAGGAACCCTTTTAACCTTACTTATAGCGATTTCGATTAACTACGGCGGGGACTTATACCTACCCCCGGCAATACCCGCCGGACGGTCACCAGGTTATTTCATTGTTATTATAGCATGTTTTAGCGCCTTTGCCGTCTTGCCTGTCCATGGCTTGGGCATGATCCAGAACACGCCTGGACCACGAATTTGACGAGCTTCCCTGCTTAACAACTTGATATTATGCTTATATTTAGATTGCTGGCCCTCCAGGACACGTTTGGGCTGGTTTGAGGGTCGATTATTTTGAGCGCAAGCTCAAAATAATCCTTGACCGCGGGGTGGAGGAGGACTATATTTTGAGCGTAGGCTCATTATGGAGGTTTTTAGTATGCCCAGAAGGCCCAATCGACGACGCATCCACAACCAGCCGGTAGCCAGGCGTTTTGGTCCTTATGACCAGAGTCCGCCGGGGGAGGTGGTTTTGAGCCTAGAGGGCTTGGAGGCTCTACGGCACAGCGACGTGGAGCTGATGGACCAGGAGTCGGCGGCGGAGCTGATGGGTGTGAGCCGGCAGACCTATGGCCGGGTGTTGGCCGCGGCCCGCCGGGCGGTGGCTACGGCGATAACCGGCGGGCTGGCCTTGAACATCGAGGGCGGGCACTACCGGTTGGTTGAGCCGGGGCCGGGTCCGGATCGCGGTGGCGGCCGGGGCGGCGGTCGGGGCAGAGGCCGCGGCCGGGGTCGCGGACGCAGATAGAGTATTTACCTTAACAAAGGAGGCTAAGATGCCTGGACGAGATGGAACCGGACCCGAGGGACGGGGACCGGGTAGTGGGCGCGGCCAAGGGTCGTGCGGAGTTGGTCGCGGTGGCGGCAAGGGTCGCGGCGGCGGTGGTCAGGGCGGAGGTCAGGGCCAAGGCCGTGGCGGCAGGATGAAGGCCAAGGGCGGCGGCCGGCAAAAAGGCGGCCGCGGCCGAGCTGGTTAATGTATTTGCTTTAATCAAGGAGGTTGTTATGCCTGGACTAAATAGGATGGGACCCAACGGCCTGGGACCCCGCACGGGGTGGGGTTTGGGCCGTTGCGGGTCGGCGGGTAGCGGCGTGGATGACGCCAACGGATACCCGGTTGACTTTATTGGAGAACGCGGTCGCCGGATGCGCTCTGGCCGGCGTGGCGGCGGCTGGGGCCGCGGTCGCGGCAGGGGTGGAGTGTTTGCTCCGGCTGGTCCGGTTGGCCCGGCGGCGCGGGATCTTTCGGCCGAGGCCGAGGTTTTGCGGGCTCGTTTAGCCGAGATTGAGCGCCAGATGGAAGGAGGTCAAGAGGACTAAGCGTCCGGGTGCTTCTGTTTGGTTTGGGACGGGTATTGGCCCGGGCCCGGATGGAAACGGCCGGTTGGCACATGGTGCCAACCGGCCGGGTTGTTTTGGGTATGTGGGGTTGGGCTCTTAGGGGAGCAGGCTTAGGGCAATATCTTCCTTCTCACACTCGCTCGCCAACCTGCCTTGCCCTTGCGGTATCGTCCGGCCCGTGCTTGACTCCGCCCGGCTCTTGCTTTGGCTGGCTCGCCCAGCCCCTTATCCAGGCCCCTTATCCAGGCCCCTTGTCCAGGCCCCTTGTCTAGGCCCCTTATCCAGGCCCCTTGTCTAGCCCCCTTATCTAGCCCCCCTTGGTTTGCTTACATGTTCATCCAGGAGTCGGAGTATAGGGCGTGGCCGAGGATGACGCGCGAGGCGCGGACCATGGTTTTGGCTTCGTCGCCTTCGACCTGGTCGGGGCTATCGATTTCGCCGTCTTGGACCTTGTGTACGACTTCCACCAGGTCGGGTCGTTTACCCTTGGCGATATCGATAATGAGGGAGTCTTCGTAGTCCACGATGGAGCTATACATCCCGGCGCGTTCCAGCATGATCATGTAGGCCTGGTTCAGGGGCTCACGCCACGGGGTACCGTTGGAGATATTGGACAGGCCGTTGGTGCTTTTGGCGCCGGGGGCGATGTCTTGCAGCATCTCCATGAAGGTGAGGGTGGACATGAGCTGTTGCTGCTGGATATTGACCGGAGTGATGATGGGGTCGACGAAGAGTTTTTCGTTGGCCAGGCCGCCTTCGTTGCAGGCGTAGCAGAGTTCCACGGCCAGGGCGGCGCGTTCGTTTTCGTCGCGCGGCAGGCCTTCGGGTCCCCACAGGAGGGCGACGACATCGGCCTGGTGCTTGGCGGCGATGGGGATCATGACGGTGTATCGTTCGGGGCGGGCCATGATGGAGTTAACCAGGGGCACGGTATCGCCTTTATAGGCTTCCAGCCCGGCCTCGATGGCCTCGATATTGGAGGTATCCAGGGCCAGGGGGACGTCGTCTACTACTTCCTGAACGGTTTGGACCACCCAGGCCATCAGTTCGGGGCCGCCTTTACGGGCTGGTCCGAGGTTGATATCGATGTAGTCGACGCCGGCCGCTTTTTCTTCCTGGGCCATTTTTTGTATAGGCTCGGGGTTGCGGTCTTTGAAGGCCTTACCGATTTCGGTTTTGATAACGTTTAAGTTTTCGCCGATGCAAATCATGGACACCTCTACTATCTATGGGTTCATCTGTGCCAGGGTTTCATCTATGCCTATTTATCGATACACCAATCATAACACCTAGTAACCGGCGGGAACAGCAAATACGGGTTTACTTTTCCGGCCTGTGGTTTATGGTTTCCATTCTTTGAGCAGCTTGGGCAGGTGCGGCGCTTCGCGCGGACCGATCTGGATATTCCAGCCAGGCAGCTCTTCTTCCAGGTCGCCGGCGATGGCGGCGGCGTATCCCGGTATGATGAGGTTTTTGTGGTTGACCTTTTCTTCTATGCCGCTCTTTTTGACGTAGATACCCACGGCGTCGCCTACGAACTTGCCGGCGGCCCACGCGGTCATGACGCTGAGGCCTTCGGTGTCCATGATCATCATCCAGGTGGGCACGCGTGAGGCTTCGATCTCGCCGCTTACGATGAAGTAGGTGAGGCTGAAGTTGGTGGTGATTACCACGGGCGAGTCGGGTCCTGGTCCGCCGATTTCGTAGATATCTTGTTCCACGACCATGGGGCGTTGGGGGTCGGTGTAGATATTGAGTCGTTCGAGCAGCAGGGGGAATATGCTTTCGGCGGTGATATCGCTGAGCACGATGATGCCGGCGTACTTGGCCACCAGCATGGCGGCGATGGCGACTTCTTCATCGAGGGAGTCGGCCATTTGGCAGGGGAAGCAGATAGTGGGGAAGCCCAGGGTCCGGTTTTGGTCCAGGAGGGCGGCGCGGCGCAGGGCCACCTGGTCTTGGAACAGGCCGGCCAGGTCGCGGGCGCCGGTATCGAAGACCAGGTCTTTGAGTCCGGCTTCGGTGAGCTCGTCGGAGAGCTCGGCCAGTTCGTCGATATCCACGGCTTTCACGGCCAGGGGGCAGTTGGTTTCGCCGGCGATGGCGCACATCTTATCGGCGTTGGCCCCGGTTGCGGCGTAGAGCAGGGGGTTTTTATCGGCCATGGCCTTGGCCACCGGGGCCATGATCTCGGGGTCTTCGCAGGCCAGGATGAGCGACAGGTCGGAGTTTTCGGTTACCTGCTTGGCCGCGGCTTCGAACTTGGCGGCGTCGCCGGAGGCGCACTCCAGAAACACCAGTTCGGGCCGGAGGTTCAGGCCCACGCGGTCCCACTGCAGGGAGGCCCAGGCCTTGACCTTATCGGCTATATCGTCATCGGTGTCTTTTAGGGCGCCGGCGAAGCCGCAGGGGTTGTAGAAGGTTTTTTCGTGTCGGAACAGGACGGTTTCGCCGCCGATTTTCACGGCGGTGTCACCGCTGCCCACGGTCAGGGGTCGGATGGGGGGGGCGCTGGCCTCGGCGAGCTGCTCCCGAGCTTCATCGGAGACATAGGGGCAGGCGTCCAGCTCCGCCTTACCGGCGGCGAGGTTCATAGCAAAGGCCAAACAGGTGGGGACCCCGCACTCCCCGCAGTTGGTTTTTGGGAGAAGTTTGAAGATTTGAATGCCGGTTAGGGCCATGCTCCACTCCTTTAGAACCCGCGGCTAGCTTGCGAGAACTAGCGCATATGGTTTTAAAAGGGAGGCCTCACCGTTGGGGCCGTGAGGCCTCCCGTTGGGTTGGTTTTTGGTTATCCGACGATGGGGTCCATGCTCAGGGCCGGGTGCCCGACCTTTTGCAGGAACTCCAGGACCGACGCCTCGTCGGTGCCCACGGTTTCGTCGGCGATTTTGTCGATGAGGTCTGGCACGCCGAGTTCTTCGCCGCGGCGCAGCAGGCCTTCGCGCAGTTCTTCCTTGAGGCTTTTGGGCATCCACACCATGCGCAGCAGTCCGCCGTCGCCGGCGACGTATTTACGCTGGATGATGTTGTACTTGGAGTGTCCCACGAAGCCGGGGGAGGACTGGCCGCCACCCATGACGCCGGCCAGGGTGGTGAACTTCATTCCGCAGGGGGTTTCGCCGGTGTAGTCGCGGTGGACGGTCATCATGCCGTTACAGCCGGGCAACAGGGCGGCGATGCACTCGCAGCAGCCGCAGGTGGTCATGGGTTCGTTGACCAGGCTGTAGAAGTTGTAGCTATTGATGGCGCCGCGGCTGGCCTTGGCGATGAAGTCGTTGACGCCCTGCCAGTTTCCGAGCACCGGGTCGAGGCACTCGCCCTTTTGGATGGGCTGGTTGGGCCCGGTGGGGTTGATTTCGTAGGAGGCCTTGCAGTCCATCCAGTTGTAGGCGCCGCAGAGCCCGGTACGCTCGGGGCTCACCACGCAGACGTGGGTGGGGGCGAAGGACTGGCACAGGGTGCAGGAGTAGTAGGTTTCCTCGGCCTCGTCGGTCATGTTTTCCACGCGGGCGTCGCGCTGCTTGTAGGCGGCGCGGGCTTTTTCGGTAAAGGCCTTGACGTCGTCCTCGTTGGTCATGAGGGTAACGGCGACCTTGTCGAGCACGTTGCCGAAGTCCTTGTGGAACATATCGTGGATGATTTGGCCGATATGTTTGAGTTCGAAGCCTTTTTCCACGGCGGACTCACTGAGGCGGATCCAGGCGATATCGCGCTGGCCGATATGCATAACGCCCTGGGCGTAGTTAATGAGGTGGTGGATTTGGCGTTCGAGGATGGGTTCGAAGTCGGGCTGCATTTTGCGGCCGGCCACCTTGACGCTGATGCCCAGGGGCATACGGTCGCCCTTTTTGCAGTCGGCGATATCCTTACCGATGACCTTGATATCGCCGTCTTCGATCTCGTCCATTTCGGCCATTTCGACCAGCTCGGTGGCCTGGGTCTTGCCGCCGCCCATCTCCAGGTAGAGGTCGTCCTTGCGCACGCGCTCGCCCTCGAAGGCGGCGCCGTAGGACAAGGGGATATCGACCTTGGTGATGACGGTTTTGAGGCCGCGGACCTCCACGCTCTTGCTGACCATATCCTTGGGATCCACGTTGGCCACCACGTGCTCGTAGGTGCAGACGCCGGTGGGCAGAATCTCGGGGATATCGGTATCGGCGATGGTGGGGAAGCCCCAGTTGACGCAGCCGGCGGCGTTGGCGGCCCACTCGGCGTTTACGTCGCCCAGCGCGTTGACAAAGGCGAAGATACGGTCCTTGTTGTAGAGCAGCATGCGTTTGTAGTCGCCGGGGGCGATACCACCGAAGGCCATGGCGGCGCGGTTGGCAAAGCCCAGGGCGAAGACGGCGGCGCTGATATCGGGACCGAAGGGCACCAGGCGGGTATTCCATCCCACCTGCACGCCGGCCTCGATGAGCTGCTCGGTGAAGGTGGTGCCGTTTTGGTTGGCGCACATGAAGATGTAGAGGTTACGGCGCTGGTACTCCTCGGCGATCTCCTTGGCCAGCTCGGGGGTGGGAGCGGCGCCGACGATGGCGGCGAATCCCGGGGCCGAGCCGTCGACGAACTCCACGCCGCGCTTACGGAAGACGGTGTCTTCGGCGGCGCCGAGCCAGATTTTGCCGTTTTCCACGTCGCACTCTTCGCTGACGTAGTAGAAGTCCGGGTCGTCGACGTAGCGGATGGCTTCGAGGATTTCCTCGGCGAACAGCGTGGCCATGCCGGCGTCCAGCAGCGGGCCGAGGTAGGGCAGGTGGTTGAAGTTTTTCACGTGGGGCGGAAGCAGTTTACGCGCGATTTCCAGCGGTCGTTTGGCGTCGGCCAGCGTTTCCACCTTGATGCCCAGCAGGGAGTAGATGATGGGCAGGAAGTAGGCGGTGTTGGGGAATTCGAGCTTCTGCTCCGGGCCATACTGTTCCAAGGCGCGGTTGTAGAGGCCTTCTACTTTGGATACGATGTTGTACGCCCCCTGGATGGCGGCGAAGGCTACCATTTTGGACATATCGGTATGTCCCCCTTTCTAGAGGCTTTAGGGCATTAATCCTAGGCGGCGTCCAGCTTCTGCCGGTCGGCCATGTCCATAAGCACGCGCTCCTTCTTCTTGTCCAGACCCAGAGCGGCGCGTTTCTTGTCTATATGGGCGATCATCTTATGGGCCATCTCGACGTAGTCGGTTTCCACGTCCCACATACCGCCGTAGATATCGGCCAGTTCCTCGAACAGGTGTTTTTGGAACCTGGGGGCGCCGGTGATGGGCAGGCCCAGGCCGAAGACGACGTAGAACCCGGAGGCGACACAGTATTGGCCGATGCTGATGGCCTTTTCGCTCATCCATTCCGGCGCGGCGCCGGCGGCGGGCAGGTCGCTGATGTCGTTACCCAGTCCGCCGGCCTTGACCACCTCGGTGGCGGCCAGCAGGATGCGGCTGTTGTCCACGCAGGAACCCATGTGCAGCACCGGCGGGATACCCACCGTCTCGCAGACTTCGGCCAGGCCGTCGCCGCAGTATACCTTGGCGGCTTCGGGCGTGAGCAGTCCGGCCTTACCGGCGGCCATGGCGGTACAGCCGGTGGTGAGGACGATGACGTTGTGTTTGAGCAGCTCCTTGATGACCGTGAGGTGACCGGAGTCGTGCAGCTCGCGGGCGTTGTTGCAGCCCACCACGGCGCCGATGCCCCGGATGCGGCCGTTGATGATATTGTCGTTGAGCGGGGTATAGGAGCCGCGGAAGGTGCCGCCCAGGTGGTAGTTGATGGACTCTACGCTGAAGCCGGCGACCATCATCTCCTTTTCGTCGGGGATCAGGGGCTGGCTGGAGCGGTTGGTGAAGTTGTCGATGGCCTCGCGGACGATCTTTTTGGCGTCTTCCAGGGCGCTGTGCTCATCGAACTCGATGTGGATGGTTTCGCCGGACTCTATCATGGCCCGGGGGTTGGTGGTGATGAGCTTGGTGTGGTAGCAGGCGGCCACGTTGGCCAGGTTTTCCATGATGCACTGCACGTCGACGATCATGGCGTCGAGGGCGCCGGTGACGATGGCCAGTTCCTGCTGCAGGTAGTTACCGGCGATGGGCATACCGTGGCGCACCAGTATTTCGTTGGCGGTGCAGCACATGCCGGCCAGGATGATGCCCTTGGCGCCCTTGCTCTTGGCGTATTCCAACAGCTCGGGGTCTTGGGCGGCCACCACGATCATCTCGGAGAGTAGCGGCTCGTGGCCGTGGACGATCATGTTGACGTGGTCTTCTTTTAGCACGCCGAGGTTGATTTCGCCCTGCAGGGGGTAGGGGGTACCGAACATGATATCCTGCAGGTCGGTGGCGATCATGGAGCCAGCCCAGCCGTCGCCGATGGCGGCGCGGGAGCACTGCTTGATGATGTTGCGGTAGTCCTGGTCCACGCCCATGTGGGTGCGGTGCATGATCTCCACGATTTCGCGGTCGATACCGCGGGGCACCACGTCGAGGTCCTGCCAGAGTTTGTAGCGGGGTTCGGGGGCCCGCTTGGCGTAGTAGACCTCGCCCTGCTGGTTGCCCCACTCGGCCAGGGCTTTTTCGCCGATCTCCTCGGCGATTTCGTAGATATCGCGCTCTTGGGGCACCTTTTCGCCGTCAGGTCCTTCCACCATCACGGTGGTGGGGACGTCGAACAGGGGTGCGACTTCGAAGAGCTTTTCGGTGTCTTTGATGGTGTAGTCTTCGGTTTCCTTGCGGGCGGCGGCCAGGAAGGTTTCGGCCACGCCGCGTCCGTGGTCGCTGTGGGAGGCGGCGCCGGCGGCGACCATGCGGGCGAAGTTACGGGCGGCGATGGTTTCGGGAGTGGCGCCGCAGAGTCCCTTGCGGGTGTCCTCGCCCTCGATGCCCTTTTTGGGGTAAGGCAGGCGGCAAGGGCCCTGGGCGCAGATTTTGCAGCAGGTACCTTGTTCGCCGATGTTACAGGGTTTCATGGTTAGGGCCCGATCGAAGATAGTTTCGATCTCATCGGCCTTGGCCTTAACCAGCAGCTTCTGGGTGGCCGTATCGACACTGGCCTTTTTGGGATCGACGGCCTTCTTAGCCTTGGCTACAGCCTTGGCCTTTGCTTGATCTGCCGACATTAGAGGTTCCTCCTCATGTTTTGGGGTTGGCTTTCGCCCCCTCTACTTTTTTTACCCGTCCGTCTCGTTCCCCGATTCGGGCCGGAGTTTTTAAGGGTTTCGGGAAAGGCTTCAATTCCTCCTGCTTGCCGGGACCGCCGATAACGCGCGGGCCAGCTTTGGTTACTTCAAATACCCGTCGCCACGCAATTGCCAGCGGTTAAGGCTTTGGATTATGTAGGCCCCATCGGGTCCGGCGGTGCCAGCTTGACGATGCGGTCCGGGTTCAAACTCGAGCTCGTCTTCGTACAGCTCTTGTTCCTCGCTCATGCCTATAACCTCCTTAACCTGGTTTTCTGGTCGGTCACTGGCGGTCCGGATATCTTGCCCGGCGGCCCGGGGTTTTGGGGGACACCCCTTGGCTTGTCACCCCGGTTACCCCTGGGCTCGGGACCCCGGTTGCTATCGTCCGGCTGGCTCTCGCCCGGGTTGGCCCCGGTTGTTAGCGCCCCCGGTGTTTGCTGCCTCCGCCGGCTTTCGCCCCGGTGTTTGTGCCCCGGTTGGCCCGGGTTGTTAGTGTCCCCGGTGTTTGCTGCCTCCGCCGGCTTTCGCCCGGGTTGGCCCCGGTTGCTAGCGCCCGGGTTGGCTAGTTCTTTTTGAGGTAGCCGTCACCCCGGAGCCGCCAACGTTTGAGGGACCGCTCGATGTAGAGGGCGTTTTCGCCGGCCACGCCGGTTTTGCGGTCCGGACCGTAATCTTGACCTTTCTTTTTCTTTTTACGCTTCGCTTGCTGCTCGGCCAGGTGCTTCATGCGCTCCTGGCGGCGCTGGCGGCGAAGTTCTTCGATTTCGCTGAGCTCTTTGGCCTTGGCTTCTTCGCGCGCTTTGGCCTTGGCTTCGGCTTCGGCCTTGGCTTTAGCTTCGGCTTCGGCTTTAGCCTTGGCTTCGGCTTCGGCCTTGGCTTTAGCTTCGGCTGCGGCCTTGGCTTTAGCTTCGGCTTCGGCTTTGGCCTTAGCTTTGGCGTCGTCGGCCGGGGCGGGCTTGGGCGCTTCGGCGGCGGGCTTGGGCGCTTCGGCCGGTTTAGGTGCTTCGGCCGGTTTAGGCGGCGCGGCGGCGGGCTTAGGCGGCGCGGCCGGTTTAGGAGCCTCGGCGGCCGGTTTCGGCGGCGCGGCGGCGGGCTTAGGCGGCGCGGCGGGTTTGGCCGCGGGCTTGGCGCCGGGGATGGGCTTGGCCTTTTCGCGATCGACGCTTACGCGTTCGGCGGCCGGGGCGCGCTCGGCGAGCATACCGTCGATGAAGCCGCTGATGAGCTTGACCGTTTCGGGGT
Source organism: Desulfarculaceae bacterium (assembly GCA_027067385.1). GTDB lineage: Bacteria > Desulfobacterota > Desulfarculia > Desulfarculales > Desulfarculaceae > JAMOVV01. Next base: position 2,215 of record JAMOVV010000200.1, on the reverse strand, counting down.
GGCGCAGGATAACGATATCGCTACCGGCCAGCAGGTAGGCCACGGTGGCGGTGGTTTCCATGAGCACCCCGCGTTTGGAGTCGTCGCCGAGGTTAGCGGCGGCCGACTCTTCACCTTCGAGCTTGGCCTCTTTGGACTTCCAGACTTCGTTGCCGATGTTGTTGATCATGGGCAACACCAGTTTATCGTCGTCTTGGACCATGGCCGCCTGGCGGATGCGCTCCATCACCGAGTAGCTGTATTCCAGGCCGTAGCCGAGGCCGCCGGTGGTGGGGTCGATGACCAGTCGCTCCATGGGCACGCCGAGGTTGGTCAGCAGGATATTGAGCTGCTTGGCCAGGTTGACGTCGATGGGGCTGGAGGAGATGAGCGACTTGTTATAGGCCAGGGCCTTGGCGCCGATGGCCTTGTGGTTGTCTTCATCCACCGGTCCCAAGAGCAGGTCGGCGTCGGCGTAGTCCTCGGCGATCTGGCCCAGGACTTCGGTGTCTTTGGCCGGGTTGGCCACGCCCCAGATGATTACCGGGACGTCCACCGCGTCCAGGACCTTGCCCACGGTTTCGCTGGCGGCCTGGGGAGAGGCGTCCTCGCCGTTGGGGTCGGTGGACTTGAGCTGGATCACGATGGCTTGGGCTCCGTATTCCACGCACTTCTTGGCCCAGGCGGCCGGGTCTCCCAGGACTCCTTCAAAGGGAGTCGAGCAAGCCGCCGGCCAGTCGTCGCCGGGGTCCATGTCCCAAATCTCCATGGCGATAACCGGACGGTTGGGCATGTCTCCTTCCCAGGTATGGAAGGGGTAGGCGCTCTCACCGCCAACGGTTACCGCCTTGGGGCCACTGCCCAGGGTAACTTCTATGATCTTGCTGGAGTAGGAGGCTTTGTTGATTTCGAAGGCCACAGTAACTCCTTCCCGCTACTGGAGGTTCAACACCTCTTACGTATGGTATCTACGCCCGCGGGCCTCCCCCGGCCCTGATTGCCGGAGCCGGGGAGCGGACGAATCGTGTGCCTTGTGCACACAGGTACATTCCGGGCCAAAAAAATTGACTTTCGGCGTTCTAATATGGATAACCGCCAGTAAACTAAACCAAGATGGAAAGGGTGTCAAGAAAAATGCACAACTTGTTTTGTCAAGTTATCTCATATTATTACGCTTAGTATTAATCACCATTACCGTCGATAGTCGCGGCGAACATCTCAAAAGCGGCGCGCACCACCGGGTTGTCGGCCGGCAGTTGGCTGGTGGGCTGGCCTGAGAGATCGCATGCGGCCAACTCTTCGTTATCGGGTAGTATTCCGGCCACCTCCAACCCTAGCTCCTTGGCGGTGTCCAGCAGGACTTGGGGCGGGTCGCCGCGCACCATGGACAGAACCAGGTAGGTCCGGCCCTTTAGCACGCCCATTTCCTTGGCCAGGCTGGCCACGCGGGAGGCGGCGGTGAGGCTGCGGCGGCTGGGGTCGCTCACCACGTATAAGAGATCGATACGTTGGGTGGTCACCCGGCTGAGGTGTTCCATGCCGGCTTCGTTGTCCACCACCAGGTAGCGGTAGTTATCGGCCAGGCGATCCATGCAGTCGGTGAGCAGGTGGTTGGCCGCGCAGTAGCAGCCGGCGCCCTCGGGCCGTCCCATGGCGATGAGGTCGAACCCTTCGGCCTCGGCCAGGCACTGGTTCACCCGCATCTCTATGAACATATCTTTGGTCATGCCGGGGTTCTGTCCGCCGACCGATTTCATCTCTTCGCGGGCGTCGCCGAGGGTGGACTCGATTTCCAAGCCGAGCACCTCGTTGAAATTACTGTTGCTGTCGGCGTCCACCGCCAAGACGGGAGTAAGATCGTTTTCCACCAAATACCGGACCAACAGGCCAGCGGTGGTGGTTTTGCCCACCCCTCCTTTGCCAGCCACCGCGATTACAAAAGACAATATCGCCCTCCTGGATTTGGTACGAGGCAAGACCGCAAATAAGTATCAAAACTAAGGGAACCCCGCCTAACTGTCAAGCAAATTGGCCGCGGGGGCGCCCGGTCTCTGTGAATTTTATAATTTCTGGGGTTTTTTCTGGGGTCCATTTGTGGTAAACAAAGGAAGATGATGTCGGAAAACGATCCAAGATATTGTGGCCGGATGGTTAGTTTTACTAGATAGCCAGGGGGGGTGTGGTTAAAACGATCATATATCCAGGGTGTTATATAAAGGGGGAAAGAATAGCCCGA
>JAMOVV010000199.1 GCA_027067385.1 Desulfarculaceae bacterium | reverse complement strand
AGATGCAGTTCGATGTGGACCGGGGCCTGGAGGTGGCCGATGAGGCCTAGCCCGGTCGGGCGCTGGGTGTTGATCGGGGCCATCGGGCTGGCCACCCTTTTGGCCGGCATGCTCTTTGACGCCTGGGCCGACGCCTTCTGGCGGCGGGCCCCGGCCTCCGGCTGGCTGTGGTGGTGGGGCCGGGCGGCCTACTGGGCCGGCCTGGGCTGGTTGCAGATCGGCCTGTGCCTGGCCCTGGCCGGGGCCGGCTGGCTGCTCAAGCGGCGGCAGTGGTTGGCCAGCGCCCTGGGCGGGGTGTGGGCGGTGGCCGTGGCCGGCTTGGGCGCCCAGGTGCTCAAGCACCTGGTGGGCCGCCCCCGGCCCCATCTCAACCAGGACTGGTGGACCATCACCGGTCCCGGCTGGCAGAGCGAGATGCACTCCTTTCCCTCGGGACACGCCGCCACCAGTTTCGCCCTGGCCGTGGTGCTGGCCCAGCGGTTTCCCCGCGCCTGGCTCCTGTGGTACGGCGGGGCCGCCTTCATCGCCCTGGGCCGGGTGGTGGACCGCTCCCACTTTCCCCTGGACATCATGGCCGGCGCCCTGCTGGGGGCCGGGGTGGGCTGGCTGGTGGCCGGCCGGCTGCGAGCCAAGGAGAAGGCCGCCCCATGAGGCCGCGCCAGGAGCCCAACTGGTTGGCCCTGGGGGTGCTGGTGATGCTGCTGGCCGCGGTGGTGTTTTTCGCCTGCCTGGGCTCCACCGCCCTGTCGGACCGCGACGAGGGCGAGTACGCCGCCTCCGTGGCCGAGATGCGCCGCAGCGGGGACTACCTGGTCCCCCGGCTCAACGGCCGGCTATACCTGGAAAAGCCCATCCTCATCTTTTGGGCGGTGGCCGCCAGCCAGTATCTTTTTGGCCAAAACGAGTTCGCCGCCCGTTTGCCTTCGGCCCTGAGCGCCTGGCTGCTGGGCCTGCTGCTGCTGCTGGGGGTGCGCCGCGCCGGCGGCCGGCGGTGGTGGGGGGTGCTGAGTGCGGCGGCCTTTTGCTTCAGCCCCCTGGTGGTGCTGGTGGGCCGGGCGGTGCTCACCGACATGTTGCTTACCCTGTTTACCACCGCCTCCCTGCTGAGCTTCTTCATCGCCAGCCAGGGCGATGACCGCGAGGACCGGCGGTGGTACCTGGCCGCCTGGACCTGCCTGGGCCTGGGGTTTTTGGCCAAGGGGCCGGTGGCCCTGGCGGTGGTGCTGCCGCCGGCGGCCATCTACTCGGCCCTGTGCGGCCGGCTGGTGCACAACCTCAAGCGCTCTCGTCCGCACTGGGGGGGGCTGGTCTTCCTGGCCATCAACCTGCCGTGGTACGGCTGGGCCTTTTATCGCCTGGGCGAGGTGTTTTGGCAGGGGTTTTTCGTGTCGCAGAACCTGGTGCGTTTCAGCCAGGTGCTCCTGGGCCACGGCGGTAGCGTCCTTTACTACCTGCCGGTATTGCTCTTGGGCATGTTTCCCTTCTCCGCCCTGGCCTGGCCGCCGCTGCTTACCGCCTTGTTCAAGGAGTCCCGCGGCGCGCGCCAGGCCTCGCCGGAGCAGCGCCTGCGCCTGTTCGCGGCCGTGAGCGCTACCTGGACCGTGGTGGTGTTTAGCCTGGCGGCCACCAAGCAGATCAACTACGTATTGCCGGCCATGCCGTTCTTGGCCATCCTGGCGGCTGATCTTTGGCACCGGCTGCTGGGGGCGGGGCAGGGCGCGCTCCCCGGCCGGCGGGGGTTTGCCGTGAGCCTGGTTGTGCTGGCCGCGCTCTGGGCCGCGGCCCTGGCCCTGGCGCCCTGGGGCCTGGCCCACTACTGGGACCAGGTCGTGGCCAGCATACGCTTTGACTCCTCGGAATACGCCCTGGCCGCCGCGCCCCCGGACCTGGGGCTCTGGCCCTGGCTGGCGGCCGGGGCGGCGGTGCTGGCCGCCGGGGCCTGGCTCCTGGCCGGACGCGTCCGGGCCGGCGCGGCCGTGGCCGGTGGGTGCCTGGCCGCGGCCCTGTTCGCTTCGATCACCATGGGCGGCCTGTTGGGGCGGGTCTCGGACCAGGTGCAGGCCCCGGCCGTGGAAATGGCCCGGCAGGTGCGCACCGCCTTCCAGGGCCGCCGGGTGATCATGCTCTCCTATGGTCTGTGGAAGCCCTCGCTGCTGTTCTACCTGGACCGCTCCCTGTACACCTACTGGGTGCGTGATCCCTTTCCCCGGGGCCTGTTCTTGCGCCACCGGCCGGTGGTGGTCTTCAGCCGGGTGCGGCTGGCAGACCGCCTGCAGGATCAGCCGGGGTTCGTGGAGCTAAAACGGGCCGGCGGGTACCTGCTCGGCGGCAACCAGGCGGCCAGGCGGCTTTGGCGCAACCGGGGGCTGCGCACCGGGCGGCGATGATGTATCATGCCCATGATCGTTCATTGAACCGGAGAGCTCGGATCAGCTCATGAGCGCGTTGCGGCGAAAAAAGAAGAACCGCTTCAAGCCCGACAAGCGGCGGCAGGCCAAACCGGCTGCGGCCAAGAAACGGGTCAAGCGGACTAAACCGGCCAAACCGGCCAAGCCCAAGGCCGCGGGGCGGACGCGCCGGCCCAAGAAAAGCCCCGCGGCCAAAGCAGCGCGTCCTGCCCGCCGTAAAAAAACCGTCGCGCCCAAGAGGCCGCGTCCCGAGCCCATGGGGCTGGGTCCCCTGGCCCCTTTAACCGCCCTGGTGGTGCTCTGCGGCCTGCTGTTTTTCGTGGGCATCGGCCAGCGCACCCTGTGGGAGTCTGACGAGGCCCGCTACGGCGAGATCGCCCGCGAGATGGTGGTCTCCGGCGATTGGGTCACCCCCCGGCTCAACCAGGTCAAGTACTTTGAAAAGCCGCCGCTCACCTACTGGCTCACCGCCATTTCCCTGAAGGTGTTTGGCATCAACGCCCTGGCCGTACGCCTGGTGCCGGCGCTCTTTGGCACGCTCACGGTGCTGCTCATCTATTTCCTGGGCCGATTATGGTGGGACTGGCGCACCGGGTTTTCCGCCGCGCTGGTGCTAGCCACCTCGCTGATGTTTTTGATCCTCTCGCGGGTGGTACTGGTGGACATGGTGATGTGCTTTGGCGTGGTGCTGGCCATGTACGGCTTCGTGGCCCACGCCAAGGGCTACACGCACGGCCTATGGGCCTTTTGGACCGGTCTGGCGGTGGCCTTTTTGTCCAAGGGGCTTCTAGGCCTGGGCCTGCCGGTGATGGCCACCGGCATCTACGTGGCCATAACCCGCCAGTGGTCCCTGGCCCTGGGTCTGCTCAAGCCCTGGGGGCTGGCCTGGTTCCTGGTCCTGGCCGCGCCCTGGGTGGTGCTGGTGAGCATCCGCAACCCGGAGTTCTTCCAGTTCTTCTTTATCGATGAGCATTTTGGTCGTCTGCTCACCACCCGCCACCAACGTTGGGAGCCCTACTGGTTCTACTTCCTGGTGGTGCCGGCGGGGTTCTTTCCCTGGATAGCCTATCTCCCCTGGTCCCTGGCCCGCCAGTGGCCCAAGGGTAACTGGCTGGCCCCGGACAACCGCGCCTTCTTATTCAACCTGGTGTGGTTCGGTTCCTTCTTCCTGCTCTTTACCGTGAGCAGCTCCAAGATGGTCCACTACGCCCTGCCCATGATGCCGGCCCTGGCCATGCTCACTGCGCCGCCGCTGGCCAGCCTGCTCTTCGCCCTGGGCCGGCCCGAGTCCGCCGGCGGGCTGCGGCGCAGCCTGGTGCTGCTGGCCGCCCTGCTGGTGGCCGCCGGGGCGGCGCTGCTGTGGCTGCCGGCGTTGCTCCCAGACGTCAACTACCACCACCTGGGCGTCTATCTCTTGCTGGGGCCGGCGGCCTTGGCCGGGCTGGGCCTGGCCATCTACACCCTGCGCCGCCGGGCATGGGCGGTATGGGCCGCGCCCCTGGTCACCATGGTGCTGGTCTGCACCGTTTTGTGGCTGGCGGCGTCCAAGGTGGAGCCCTACCGTTCGGTGGCCGGGCTCATCGAGGTTATCAAGCCCCAGTTGCGCTACGGCGACCGCATCGTAACCTACCGGGATTTTTATAACGGCGCGGCGTTTTACAGCGGCCAGCGTATCGTGATATCGCGGCATTGGGGCGAGCTGCGTTTCGGCTTTGAGCAGGAGCCCCGGCGGCACAACAACTGGTTCCTGCCTGACGACGACTTTCTCTTCCGGGTATTGGCTTCCCCTCGCCGCCGCTTTTTCATCCTGTGCCTGGCCGAGTACTACCCCGAGCTGGCCCAGATGGCCCGCGATAGGTACAAGGTGCCGATTTTCCTGTGGGCGCGGCGGGGAGACAAGGTGGTGTTGTCCAACCGGCCGCAGCGCTAACGGACCGGGCCGGGGGCGTGGCTTGCTTTCACCGGGTTTTCCTGGGATAGTATAGGCTTGCCGATCACGGCCCTGGGCGGTGGATCACATTTGGGAGGGCGTTTTGCAGGACCCCGAGACCCAAGAAGAAATATTCCTTTCGGTGGTTATCCCGGTCTTTAACGAAGAGGACAACCTGCTGGAGCTGCATGCCCGCCTCAGCGCCACCCTGGATCGCTACGGCCGGAGCTGGGAGGTGGTCTACGTGGACGACGGCAGCCGGGACCGCTCCTGGGATATCCTGGCCAAGCTGCACCAGGTCGACCCCCGGGTGCGCCTGGTGCGCTTCAACCGCAACTACGGCCAACACATGGCCATTTTTGCGGGGTTCGAGCGGGTGCGCGGCCAGGTGGTGGTGACCCTGGACGCCGACCTGCAGAACCCGCCGGAGGACGTGCCCAAGCTGCTGGACAAGATGGGCGAGGGCTACGACGTGGTGGGCGGCTGGCGGCAGCGCCGCCGCGACTCGGCCCTGCGCCGCTGGCCCTCTTGGGTGGTGAACAAGCTTACCAGCCGGGTGGTGGGGGTGGACCTCAAGGACTACGGCTGTATGCTGCGGGCCTATGACCGCAACGTGGTGGAGGCCATGAAGTCCTGCAACGAGACCTCCAGCTTCATCCCGGCGTTGGCCAATACCTTTGCCCGCAACGTGGCCGAGATTCCGGTGGGCCACGCCGAGCGCACCGGCGGCGAGTCCAAGTACGGCCTGCTCAAGCTCATCCGTTTGAACTTCGATCTCATGACCGGCTTTTCGGTGCTGCCCATCCAGTTCGTGAGCCTCATGGGCATGCTCATCGCCCTGGTGGGGCTGGCCTTTGGCCTGTTCCTGTTCATCCGGCGCCTGGTGGTGGGGCCGGAGGTGGAGGGCGTCTTCACCCTGTTCGCCATCCTCTTCGTCTTCGTGGGCATCCAGATTCTGGGGGTGGGGCTGTTGGGTGAATACGTGGGCCGCATCTACCGCGAGGTGCGCAACCGTCCCCGCTATGTCATCAGCGAAACCCGGGACTAAGCGCCCGGGAGCGAGCCATGGGACTTTTTGACAGCCAACCGCTAGAGCCGTCGACCCGCGTGGTGCTCAAGGTGGACGTGGACACCAAGGTGGGGTTCACCGAGGGGGTGCCGCGCCTGCTGGACATCTTGCAAAAGCGGCGGGTGAAGGCCTCCTTTTTCGTGGCCATGGGTCCCGACCACTCGGGCCGCGCCCTGCGGCGTCTGCTGAAACCGGGCTTTCTCAAAAAACAACTCCGCTCGCGCGCGGCCTCGGCCTTTGGACCGCTCACCATGCTCTACGGCCTGCTGCTGCCCGGTCCCATCATCACCGCGGCCAACCCCCGGCTTTTTGACCGCATGTTGGCCGCCGGCCACGAGGTGGGGCCGCACGGCTGGGACCACGTGTTTTGGCACGACCGCCTGGCGGTCATGGGACGGCGGCGCCTGGAAGAGGAGCTGGGGCAGGCCTGGCGCCTGTACCGCCACCTCACCGGCATGGACCCGGCCGCCTTTGCGGCGCCGGGCTGGCAGATGACCCCCCAGGCCTGGCTCACTTTGGCCAGGATGGGGGCCACCCACACCTCCTGCACCCGGGGGGAGTTTCCCTACCGGCCGCGGGTGGGCACCCTGGCCGCGCCCCTGTTGGAGATTCCCACCACCCTGCCCACCATGGACGAGCTGCTGGGCTGGGGCGGGGTATGGCCCGAGAACGTGGCCGCCAAGTTGGCCGGCATGATCCGGGCCGACCGGTTAAACGTCTTCACCCTGCACGCCGAGGTGGAGGGCCGCGCCCTGGCCCCGGCCTTTGAGCAGTTCCTGCAGCGGCTCAAAGAGCAGGGTGTGCGGTTCCTGCGCCTGGTCGACGCGGCCGGCGAGACCCTGGCGGCCCAAGCGCCGCCGGCGCAAGAGGTGGTGTACGCGCCAGTGGCGGGCCGGGCCGGCGAGGTGGCCTGGCAGGCCTCGGCCCTGGGGCCGGTGGGGGAGGGCTCTTGAGCCGGCCGGTCATGCGCGGGGCCTACAACTTGGCCTTGCTGGCCGGGCTCACGGCCGGCGCGCCTTTTTGGCTGGGCCACGCCCTGCGCGGGCGTTCGCGGTCCATTGCCAAGGCCCGCCTGGGCCTGGGGGATGGCTGGCTACCGCCGGAGGTGCGGCCGGGCGCGGTGTGGGTGCACGCCCTGAGCGTGGGCGAGGCCCTGTCGGCCCTGCCCTTGGTGCAGGGGCTGGCGCGGCGTTTGGGCCCCGGCCGGGTGGTGATGAGCCTGTCCACCGCCCAGGGGCTGGAGTTGGCCCGGCAGCGCCTGGGTTCCGAGGTGCCCCGGTTCGTGCGCACCCTGGACCTGCCCTGGCTGGTGAGCCGGGTGATAGAGCGCTTGCGGCCGGGGCTGGTGGTCTTGGTGGAGGGAGACATCTGGCCCAACCTGCAATGGGCCCTGGCCCGGCGCGGGGTGCCGGCCATGCTGGTCAACGGCCGGGTGAGCCCGCGGGCGGCGCGGCGCTACGGCCTGGCTCCGTCCCTGGCCCGCGCCCTGTACCAGGATTTCGCGGTGGTCTCGCTCCAGTCATCGCTGGACCGCGACCGCCTGGCCGGCATCGGGGTGGACCCCGGGCGGCTGCGGGTGGGCGGCAACCTGAAGTTCGACAGCGTCCCGTCGCCGCTTAGCCAGGGCCGGCGCGGCGAGCTGCTGGAAGGCTGGGGCCTGGCCGGACGCCAGGTGCTGGTGGCCGGCTCCACCCACCGCGGCGAGGAAGCCGCCTGCCTGGAGGCTTACGCCCGCCTGCGTCAAGACCGGCCCGGGCTGTCTCTCTTGGTCGCGCCGCGCCGCACCGACCGCGGGGACGAGGTAGTCGCCCTGGCCCGGGGCAGGGGGCTGGCCGTGGGGCGTACCTCCCGCGGATCGCTGGAGCCCGGGCGCCAGGTGGTGGTGCTGGACCAAATGGGCCGGCTGGCCGAGGCCTACGGCCTGGCTAAGGCCGCGTTGGTGGGGGGCAGCCTGGTGAGCCGGGGCGGGCACAATCCCCTGGAGCCGGCGGCCCACGGGGTGCCGGTGGTCTTTGGGCCCCACATGGAGGACTTCAGCCAGGTGGCCGATCAACTGGTGGCGGCCGGGGCGGCTCTCCAGGTGGCCGACGCCCGGCAATTGACCGAGGCCTGGCGCGGGCTGCTCGACGATCCGGACGCGGCCCGGGCCATGGGCCGGGCCGGCCGGCGCACGGCGGCCCAGCACAAGGGCTCGGTGGACCGGGCGCTGGAGACGGCCTTGGAGCTGCTGGCCGGGGGTGGCCATGCCTAGTCGGTGGCACCAGCTCTTTGCCCGCGTCAGCTCGGAGCAGGCCGGCTCGCCGGGGCTCATCGTCCTGCGGGGCGCGGCCCGGGTGGCCTCCATGTTCTATGGCGTGGGCGCGGCTCTGTACCACACCCCCTATGACGTGGGGCTGCGCAAGGTGCGGCGGTTGGACGCGCCGGTGATCGGGGTGGGCAACCTGGTGGCCGGCGGGGCGGGCAAGACCCCCCTGGTCATGGCCATCGCCGCCGCCCTGGTGGAGATGGGCCGCGCGCCGGTGGTGATCAGCCGGGGCTATGGCGGCTCGTGCAAGGCCCCGGTCACCTGGGTGCACGACGGCCGGGAGCCGCTGGCCGACGCCCAAGCGGTGGGCGACGAGCCGGTGATGGTGGCCCGGGAGCTGGGGCTGCCGGTGGCGGTGGGGGCCGATCGCTGGCAGGTGGGCCGGGAGGTGTTGGCCAAGCTGGGCCGGCGGGTGCTGGTGGCCGACGACTTGTTCCAGCACCGCGGCCTGTGGCGCGACCTGAACCTGCTGGCCCTGGACGCCGCCCGTCCCTTTGGCAACGGCGTGGTGCTGCCCCGCGGCCCCTTGCGCGAGCCGGCCCGCGCCCTGCGCCGGGCCCAGGCGGTGGTGCTCACCCGGGCCGAGGACCCTTCGGCGGTGGAGGCCACCCGCCGCTGGCTGGCCAGGTTCCTGGGGCCCATGCCGGTGCTGGCCTGCCGTCACCGGGTGACCGGGATCGTGGACCACCAGGGGCGCTGGCGGCCGGCCGGCGAGTTGGCCGGGCGCAAGGTGGCCGCCTTTTGCGGCCTGGCCCGGCCCGAGAGCTTTGAGGCCTCCCTGGCCGGCCTGGGCCTGGAGGTGGTGGAGGCCCGGCGCTTTAACGACCACCACGCCTTTAGCGCCGAAGAGGTGCGCCAGGCGTGGCAGAGGGCATCGGCCGCCGGGGCCGAGGCCCTGGTCTGTAGCCAAAAGGACGCGGTGCGCCTGCCGGCCGAGGGCCTGGACGCGGCGCCCATCTGGGTGACCCGCCTGGAGCTGCGCTTTGAACACCACGGCGCGGAACTAAAGAGCTTGCTTAAACAGGCGCTGGCCGATTGGCCGGTTTAGCTGAAGTTGTACTCATCCCCCGGCGCGGGCGCTTTGGCCGCCGGCGCGATAGTGGAGGCCGGGGCCATCCCGGCGGCCACGGGAAATAATAGGAAGTGACCGTCAACCCCCCAAAACCGCTGATAAGAAAACGCCGCAGTCCGCTGTTGCCCCTGCAATGGTCCCTGGACCTCTACGACCGGGTGAGCCAGTGGCGGCGGGAGGATTTCCCCCTGCGCCCGGAGGCCAAACGCACCCGCTATCCCTTGCGCACCATACGCTACTGGTGGGTGACCAACGCCATGTTGGACGAGTGCGCCCGCCTGGGCCGGCCGCCGGTCATCGCCGACGTGGGCTGCTGGCAGGGGATTCTCAACCGCTTCGTGCCTACCGTGGAGGGGGCCCGCTGGGTGGGGCTGGACTGGGAGATGCAGTCCCGGTGGCTGGAGTTGGCCGACTACGACCAGCTCATCGCCTGCGACTTTGACCAGCCACTGCCCCTGGAGAGCGACTCGGTGGATATCGCGGTATGCCTGCACGTGCTGGAACACCTGCCGCGGCCCGAGTTCACCATGGGTGAGTTGGCCCGGGTGGTGCGGCCGGGCGGGGTGGTGCTCATCGGCTTCCCGGTGCTGCCGCGCTGGATGTCCTGGCTGCGCGAGCGCCAGTTCGCCCGCCAGTTCGCCAGCGGCCAGCGCAAGCCCGGCCAGCACTGCCACGCCTTTTGGCCCCGGCGCTCCCGCCGCCTGGCCACCGACGCCGGCCTGGAGGTGGAGTACTGGGCCGGCTCGTTCCTGGTGCGCTCCACCGGCAGCAAGCTGGAGAACCACGCCTGGTGGATTCGCCTGAACCAGCTCTGGGGCGCGGCCCTGCCGGCCTTGGGCCAGGAGATTTTCCTCAAGCTGCGCGTTCCGACCGGGGACGGGAGATGATCGGCTTGTGCGAGGCGGTGGCAGGATGAGACGATCATGAGCATGGGTGTCAAGCTTCTGGGCGGATTCAGCCGCGGCCTGGGCCGGCTGCCCCTACCGGTGCTTCAGGCCATGGGGCGCGCCCTGGGGCGTTTGGGCTTTGGCCTGTACGCCAGCCGCCGCCGGGTCACCGTGGACAATATCCAGCGGTCCTTCCCCGACCAAGACCCGGCGTGGGTCCGTTCCCTGGCCCGGGCCAGCTTTGAGCAGGTGGGGCAGTTGGCCATGGAGTGCATGCGGCTTGCGCGTCTGGACAGCCGCGACATCATGGCCCGGGTGCGGGTGCACGGCCGGGAGAATTTCCAGGCGGCCAAGGACCAGGGGCGCGGCGTGTTGCTGCTGAGCCTGCACCTGGGCTGCTGGGAGTGGATGGTGCCTGGATTCGCCCTGGGGGTGGAGCCCTTTTGCGCGGTCTACAAGCCCTTGAAATGGCAACCGGCCGACCGGTTGCTCTACGGCTGGCGGGCCCTGGGCGGCAACATCCTGCTGGACCGGGCCGGCTCGCTGGAGGCCCTGCTCAAGCACCTGGGCCAAAACGGCACGGTGCTAATCCTGCTGGACCAGGGCGCGGACTGGTACGAGGGGGTTTGGGTGAAGTTTTTTGGGCGCGACGCCTGCACCGCCAAGGGCATGGCCCGGCTGGTGGCCGCCACGGGAGCGGCGGTGGTGCCCATGTACCTGGCCCGGGCGCAAGGCGGGATGTTTGACCTGCACCTGGAGCCCGCGGTGCCGCCGGCCAACACCGGCAGCAAGCTGCAAGACGAGTGGCAAAACACCCAGAACTACACCCGGGCCCTGGAGGAGATCATACGCCGGCACCCGGAGCAGTGGTTCTGGCAGCATAGGCGCTGGAAGTTTATCAACCACTGTCCCTGGCCGCGCGAGGAGTCGTGATGCGACCCCTGGACCCCACGCAACCCCGGCGCATCCTGGTGCGCGGCACCAACTGGGTGGGCGACGCGGTGATGAACTTGCCAGCCCTGGAGGCCCTGCACCGGGCCTGCCCCCAGGCCGAGCTGGAGGTGTTGGCCCGGCCCTGGGTGGCGGCGGTGTACCAGGGGCTGCCCTTTGTCTCGCGGGTGCGCCAACTGGCGGTGGACGGCGAGCACAAGTACGCCTGGGGACGCCTGCGGGCCGCCGGTGGGCTCAGGGCGGCCGGTTACGACTGGGCGGTGCTTTTGCAAAACGCCATCGAGGCGGCCTTTATCGCCTGGTGGGCCCGCATCCCGGTGCGCATCGGTTTCAACAGCGACGCCCGCGGCTGGCTGCTCACCCACTCGGTGCGGCGTACCAGCTACATGCGCCGGGTGCACGAGACGTCGTATTATCTTTGGATGCTGCGGGGGGCCGGCCTGTTGGACCAGGACCCCCCGGCCCAGGGGGTGCGCCCGCGGTTGCGAGTGACCTCAGACGACGCGGCCTGGGCCGAGGATTTCCTGGCCGCGCGCGGCGTGAGCGCCGGGGAGCGCCTGGTGGGCATGGCCCCGGGGGCGGCCTTTGGCCCGGCCAAGTGCTGGCCGGCCGAGCACTACGCCTGGGCGGCCGACCTGCTGCATAACCAGGGCCTCGGCCCGGTGCTGCTCTTTGGCTCGGGCTCGGAAAAGCCGGCGGTGCGGGCGGTGTCGTCTAAGGTGCGGCGGGCCCGGGTGCTGGAGTTGGCCGGGGCCACCGACCTGGGCCAGGCCCTGGCCCTGTTGTCGCGGCTGAGCCTGATGATCACCAACGACAGCGGCCTGATGCACGCCGCCGCCGCCCTGGGGGTGCCCACCGTGGCCGTGTTCGGCTCCACCAACCCCCTGGCCACCGGACCCCTGGGCCGGGAGGTGCGGGTGGTGCAACACCCGGTGGACTGCGGCCCCTGCAAGAAGCCGGTGTGCCCCACGGATCAAAAATGCCTGCGGGCCATCACCGCCGACGAGGTGGTGCGCGCCGGGCTGGAACTATTAGGGGAGGCCGGACCGTGAGCCAGGCCAGGCGGCGGGCGGTTTTCTTGGACCGCGACGGCACCATCAACCAGGAGGTGGGCTACATCTCCCAGGTAAAGGACCTGCGGCTCATCGACGGGGCGGCCCGGGCCATCGCCGAGCTGAATCGGGCCGGCCTGGCGGTGATCGTGGTGAGCAACCAATCCGGCCTGGCCCGGGGATACTTCAGCCTGGAGCAGATGCTGGCGGTGCAGGCCGAGCTGGAGCGGCGCCTGGCCCGGGAGGGGGCCCGCTTGGACGGCTTTTACTACTGCCCCCATCACCCGCGGGGCAAGGTGGAGCGACTGGCCATCGAGTGCGGCTGCCGCAAACCCAAACCGGGGTTGGTACTGCAGGCGGCGCAGGACCACGGCCTGGAGTTGGCCGGCTCCTACATGGTGGGCGACCGCTGGCGCGACGCGGCCTGCGGCCAGGCGGTGGGGCTCACGACCATCCTGGTGGCCACCGGTCACGGCGGCCAACCGCCGGCCGGGGACCGGGAACCGGATTACCGCGCCGCTGACTTGGCCGCGGCGGTACGGTGGATTTTGACCAGGGCGGGTGAAAACCGCCATGCTTGACAACCGCGGTTGGGGGAGCTAGGCAACAGCCCATGCAACTTCTCATCGTAAAATCCAGCTCCCTGGGAGACATCGTGCACGCCCTGCCGGCGGCGCGGGCCTTCAAGGCGGCCCACCCCGAGGCCGAGATCGACTGGCTCATCGAGCGGGACCTGGCGCCCCTGTTGTACGGTAACCCGGTCATCCGCCGCCTGGTGCGCTTTGACAGCCGGGGCCCGCGCCGGCGGCCGCGCTCCATGGCTCCCTACCGCCAGTTCATGCGGGACATGGCCTACCTGCGGCGGGTTCGCTACGACGTGGTGGTGGACCTGCAGCGTCTCATCAAGTCGGCGGTGCTGCTGGGGTTTGTCCGGGCCAAGAAGCGGGTGGGGTTCACCGCCGCCGCCTGCCGCGAGCCCCTGGCCTCCCTGGCCTACAGCCGCCATGTGCGCGTGGACTACTACCAGGACCCGGTGCGCGAGCAGTACCTGGCCGCCTTGCAGGCGGTGAGTGACCAGCGGCTGCTGCCGCCCATCGCGCCCCACCTGGCCCCCATACCCGAGGCGGTCAAGAACGTGGCCCGCAAGTTGGGCAGCCTGTGGGAGCGGCCCTTTGGCCTGGCCCTGCTGGGGGCCGGTTTCGAGACCAAGAGCTGGCCCTTTGAACATTGGCTCGATCTCCTGGACCGTCTGCCGCGCGATTACCCGGTACTGCTCACCTGGTCCGGCCTGGAAGAGAGGACCAAGTGCCTGTCTTTGGCCAGCTTCATACGCCAGGCCGAGGTGCCGCCGGCCCTTTCGCTGCCCGAGCTGGTGGCCCTGTGCCAGCGGGCCTCCTGGGTGGTGGGCGGCGACACCGGCCCCCTGCACCTGGCCGCCGCCCTGGACACCCCCACCGTGTCCTTCTACGGACCCACCCACGTGCGGCGCGACGCGCCACCGGGACACGTGGCCATCCAAAGCCCGGTGGAATGCACCGGCTGCTTTAAGCGCACCTGCCCCAAGGAAGAGATGGACTGCCTCAAGGCGGTGACCCCGGACATGGTCTGGGACGGGCTGGAACACCTGGTTTACTAAAGCGCCGGCGCGGCGGCCGGGCCCCTTGCCCGGCCGGGGTATGGATGATATTGTGAGCGGTCTACAACCATAAGGTTTCATCCCTGGCGCCACGGAAAGAATATATGCGGTTGTTGGTTACAGGAGCGGCGGGCTTCATCGGTTCCCAGGTGGTCGATCGGCTGTTGGCCCTGGACCACCGGGTCACTGGTATCGACTGCTTCAGCGATTACTACTCCCGGCGGCTCAAGGAGAGAAACCTGGTCCGCGCCCGGCAGAACCCGGCCTTCACCATGGTGGAGAGCGACCTGCTCGACGCCGAGTTGGTGGAGTTGCTCGACGGGGTGGAGGCGGTGATTCACCTGGCGGCCCAGGCCGGGGTGCGGCGGTCCTGGGGCGGCGATTTCGCGGTGTACACCCAAAACAACATCCTGGCCACCCAGCGCCTGCTGGAGGCGGCCAAGGCCACCGGCCTGCCGCGGCTGGTGTACGCCAGCTCCAGCAGCGTGTACGGCGACACCGACGACCTGCCCATGCGCGAGGAATCGGCCTGCTGGCCGGTCTCGCCGTACGGCGTGAGCAAGCTGGCCGCCGAGCACCTCTGCCGGCTCTACCACAAGAACTTCGGGGTCAATACCATCAGCCTGCGCTACTTCACGGTATACGGTCCGCGCCAACGGCCGGACATGGCCTTCCACCGGTTTATCCGCGCCCTGCTGGAAGAGGGCGTCATCCGGCTCTTTGGCGACGGCGAGCAGTCGCGCGATTTCACCTACGTGGGCGATATCGTGGAGGCCACCATCACCGCGGCCCTGGGGCTCCAGGGGGCCGGCCAGGTGTTCAACCTGGGGGGTGGTTCGCGGGTGAGCGTGAACCAGGTCATCGCCGCGCTGGAGAACATCACCGGCCGCCAGGCCCGAGTGCGGCGGCTGGAGGTGGCCAAGGGAGACGTACGCCATACCGAGGCCGATACCAGCCGGGCCCGCCGGGACTTGGGCTTTGCGCCGGCGATGGACTTGGAGGCCGGGCTGAGCGCCGAGGTGACGTGGGTTCGCCAGGTGTCGGAGTTGTTGCGCGAGGTGGACGATGCCGCTTGACCCGGAGTTGACCGCCCTGTTGGTTTGTCCCCAGTGCCGGGGGAGGCTGGGCCAGAGCAGCGACCAGGCCTGGTTGATATGCGACCAATGCCGGGTGCGCTACCCGGTGGAGGACGACATACCCGTCATGCTGCCGGAGAGGGCCGCCCCCCTGGATTCCTAAGAGCGGCTGCGCCGGGCCGGTTTGCCGAGGCTGCCATGCGTTTGGGGCTCATCAGGTTCAAGTACGACCAGTCCGGAGGGGCCGAACGGACCTTTGGACTGCTGGCCCGCGGCCTGGCCCGGCGGGGACACCAGGTGCACGTCATCACCACCGCCTGGCAGGGCCCCCCGCCGCCGGGGGTGGAGCTGCACCTGGGCCGGGTGGCGGCCCGCTCCAGTCACGGCCAGGCCCTGGCCTGGTCCCGGGCGGCCCGGCAGGAGATGGACCGGCTGGGCCTGGACTCCTGCCTGGCCTTGGACCGGGTGCCGGGGGTCCCGGTCCTGCGCACCAGCGACGGCTGCCACGCCGCCTGGCTGCACCGCCGCGCGGCCCACGAGACCCCTTGGCGTCGCTTGTCGTTTAAGATCAACCCCAAGCACAGGGCCCTGTTGGATTTGGAACGCCGCGTCTTTCATTCGCCTGACCTCAAACGGATCATCGCCATCAGCCACATGGTGCGACGGGAGTTGGTGCGCTACCTGGGGGTGGACCCAGCCAAGATCGCGGTAATCTACAACGGGGTGGACGAAGAGTCGCTGGCCCCGGCCCGTTCGCCCCAGACGCGCCGGGAGGCGCGCCGCGCCCTGGGCCTGGAGCCGGACCAACCGGTGCTGCTTTTCTTAGGCTCCGGGTTTGGCCGCAAGGGCCTGGGCTTTATCATCCGGGCCCTGGTCCACCTGCCCGAGGCGGTACTGCTGGTGGCCGGGCGCGGCCGGGCCGCGGTCTACGAGCGCCTGGCCCGGCGCTGCGCGGTGGCCGGGCGGGTGCGCCTGTTGGGCCGGCGCGACGACGTGCCCCAGCTCCTGGCCGCGGCCGACGCCTTGGTCCTGCCCACCATCTACGACCCCTTGTCCATCGCCTGCCTGGAGGCCATGTCCGTGGGCCTGCCGGTGGTGGTGAGCGCCGCGGCCGGGGCCGCCGAACTGGTCACCCACGCGGGCGTCGGCCGGGTGGTGGACCAGCCGGCCGACGCCCGGGCCCTGGCCGGGGCCTGCCACGAGGCCCTGGGGCTGGAGCGCGGCTACCAGTCGCCCGTGCCCAGCCAAGAGCAGTGGCTCAGCCAGACCATGGACGTGCTGGAGGCGGCGGCCGGCCAAGGAGGTGCGCCGTGAGCCGACCGGCGGTGTTGGTGGCCTGCACCACGGCCATCGGCGATACCCTTATGAGCACCCCGGCCCTGGCCGCCCTGGCCGGCAGCTTTACGGTGGACGTGCTGGTCCACCAGCTTCGCCGGCCCCTGCTGGAGAACAATCCCCATATCCGCCGGCTCTATACCTATCGCTCCAACCTGGTATTCCGCACCGCCCTGGCCCTCACCGTTGGCCGGCGGCACTACCACCGCCTGCTGATCATGCACGCCAACCCCACCTTCCTGCCGCTGCTCAAACACCTGCACTACGACAAGGCCGGCAACATCCAGGGCTACCACTATCCCTCCCTGGGGCTGTCCAACGTGCGGGTGGACGACACGGCCCACACCATTGACCAGCGCCTGGCCCTGGCCGCCTGGGCCGGGGCCGAGCCCAACCCCGGCCCCATGCGGATATACCTGCGCTCCGAGGAGACCCTCCAGGCGGTACGCTGGTTGCGCAGTTGCGAGCTGGAGATGCAACGCCCCATGGTGGCCATGTGCCTGGGAACCGCCCAGCCCCAGAAGTTCTGGCCGGCCGAGCGCTTCGGCCAGGTGGCCCGGGCCCTGATGGAAGACGGGGCCCAGGTGGTGGTGGTGGGCAGCCGGGACGAGGTCCACCTCTTTCGCCGAGCCGAAAAGAAGGCCGGCCGCCCCCTGGTGCCGGTGCTGGGCATGGACCTGCGTTTCTCCAGCGCCCTGCTGGCCCAGATGGACCTGCTGGTCACCTGCGACACCGGTCCCATGCACATGGCGGTGGCCATGGACACCCCGGTGCTGGCCATCTTCGGACCCACCAGTCCGGACGTGTTCGGGCCGCGCGGCGATTGCCACCGGGTGATCTGCCTGCCCACCACCTGCCATCCCTGCCTGGCCCGGGCCTGCCCCCAGCCCCGGCGCCCCGAGTGCCTGCTGGCCCTGGAGCCCGAACAGGTCATCGCCGAGGCGCGCGCCATGCTGGAGGCCAGGAGAACCTCCCGGTATGAGTCCTAGCCGCCGGCCCCGGCGCCTGGCCCTGCTGGTCCTGGCCGGGCTGCTGGTGGTTGCGGCGCCGGTGCAAGCCGCCCAAACCCGCCGGCCCATCACCTGGGGCGCCTGGAAGCTATGGACCGAATGGTCCCTGGACCTGCAATTGCGGGGCAACCTGCACCTGGCCCCGACCCACGACATCACCAAGGCCCTGTACATCCTGCGGCCCGCCCTGCACCTGCGCCGCGACTTTCACCAGGCCTCCTACCTCTGCCTGGACTACCAGGCCATGGTGGCGGTCAAGGAAGACTCCAGCCCCCTGGTGGACAACTTCGCCAATGACGACTGGTGGTCCAACTCTCTGGGGCTGAGCCTGCGCCTGGGGGGCTTCACCGGCTATTACCTGCGCGCCGAGGGGGTATTTCAGCGCACCAGCGACCGCCGGGGCAGCGACAACCTATTTCGGTTGGGGCTCAAGACCTCGCGCCGCTTCTCCCGGCTGCGGGCCGTGGTGGGCTACGGCTTCGGCCTGGCCTCGCGCCTGGAGCTGGGGTTGGGATACGGCCACCGGGAGTACGACGCGCCCGAGGCGGACAAGCAGAACCAAAGAAGCTACCAGGCCGGGCTCACCTTCCTGCGCCGCTTGGGCCGGGGTCGGTGGGCCTTGGTGCAGTACCGCCTGGAGCACCGCGACTACTTGGACCAGGACGATTTCATGCAGCAGGACTACTTGCAGCACGCCATCATGGCCGGGGTGCGCTTCATGCCCGGTGGCCGGCTAAGCGGGATGGCCCAGGTAGGGGTGGCCTGGCGGCACTTTCGGGACCCGGTGAACGAGGCCAGGGTGGCCCTGGAAAACGGGGCCGACTGGGTGGCCCGGGTATTCTTGGACTTTCGGCCCGACCAGGCCACCCTGCTTAGGCTGGACTTCACCCGCGGATTGTTGACCGCTCCCTCCTGCGGGCTGGACTATAATTACCTCACCGCCAACCGGCTCACGGCCGAGCTGCGTCGGCGCCTGTGGCCCGGGGTGGAGCTTTTTGCCGCGGTGGCCGTCGGCCGCTGGGACTACAACCCCCTGGACCCCGCCGCCAGGGGCCACGACCACTTCTTCGAGGCCGGCCTGGGCTTTAGTTGCCAGTTGGCCAACGGGGCCTTGGTGCGGGCCTCCTGGGGGCTGGACCACCGGGCCGCCGGCGATCCGGGTATGTCTTATTGCGACCAGCGCTACACCCTCAGCCTGGGATGGCGGCGGTGAGATCAATTGAGTTGACATGGCCTGAAAATGGCTATAATGATGATTGCTTTGAGTTGTTGAGCGTTTGGGGGCTTTAATGAGCTTGGCCATCGAGTCCGCGCGCCTGTTGGAGGGCATCGCCCGTTTCGGCCGGGTCCGCCTGTTGGTGGTGGGCGACATCATGCTCGACCGCTTCATCTGGGGGAGGGTGCGCCGCATATCTCCCGAGGCCCCGGTGCCGGTGGTGGAGGTGCAGTCCGAGACCCAGATGCTCGGGGGCGCGGCCAACGTGGTGCACAACTTGGTGGCCCTGGGCGCCGAGGCCTCGCTGTGCGGCCTGGTGGGCGAGGACGACGCCGGCCGGCAGGTGCAGGAACTGCTCAGCGGGTTGGAGGTGAGCCGGGACGGCCTGGTCACTGTGCATGACCGCTGCACCACGGTCAAGACCCGGGTGGTGGCCCACGGCCAGCAGGTGGTGCGGGTGGACCGCGAAGGGCGGCTGCCGGCCGCGCCCGAGCAGGCCCAAAAGATGTGGGCCTACATCGCCGACCGCCTGGCCGACGGCGTGGGCGCGGTGATCGTGAGCGACTACGCCAAGGGGGTGGTCACTCCCGAGCTGATGGCTCCGCTCATGGATGCCTGCACCACCAACGGTCTGACCGTGGCGGTGGACCCCAAGGTTTGCAACATGGCGCTGTTCCAGGGGGCCACCGTGGTGACCCCCAACAACCTGGAGGCGGCGGCCGCCGCCGGCGTGGACCCCGAGCAACCCGACCACCACCTGCGCGCCGGCCGGAAGCTGCTGGAGCGCCTGGCCACCCAGATCGTCCTGGTGACCCAGGGCAAGGAGGGCATGACCCTTTTCACGCCCCAGGGTCACACTCACATCCCCACCACCGCCAAGCGGGTCTTTGACGTCACCGGGGCCGGCGACACGGTGATCAGCACCCTGGCCACCGCCCTGGCCGCCGGGCTCAATCCCCTGGAGGCCGCCTTCCTGGCCAACTTGGCGGCCGGCGAGGTGGTGGGGGAGGTGGGCACCAGTGCGCTCACCGCCGGTCGCTTGGCCCGGCTGGTGGAAGACTACGGCGCGTCATCGGCCGGGGAGGGTTAGTAGCTTGTCTGTCTTTTTGATAACCGGCGGGGCCGGCTTCATTGGATCGCACCTGGCCCGGGCGCTCACC
>JAMOVV010000198.1 GCA_027067385.1 Desulfarculaceae bacterium | reverse complement strand
CTGTGCTGAACCGGCCATCCATGGCCGCTTCAGCAGACAGCCCGCCAATAACAAGTATCGGCGGGCTGCCCGTGGCGGCTGGCGCCGCCACGGTGCGGCGCATCCCTGCGCCGCCCGTGCCGCAAGGTCGTCGCCAAAAACACGAGTTGAAAGTGTAGTTAAACATGATCGGCATTTCCAAATTATATTGCGGCACGGTGGAACCGTCGGACGCCCTGCGCTATGGCCGCCACTCGGGCAAGCTGCCCAGCCACCTGCTGCAGTTCGCCGAAGACAAAAAACCCGTGGTGGTCTGGAACATGACCCGGGCCTGCAACCTCAAGTGCGTACACTGCTACGCCCAGGCCACCGCCGGCCAGGCCCAAGACGAGATGACCACCGCCGAAGGTAAGGCCATGATCGACGACCTGGCCGACTTTGGCGCGCCGGTGATCCTCTTCTCCGGCGGCGAGCCCCTGATGCACCCCGACCTACCCGAGTTGGCCCGCTACGCCGTGTCCAAGGGCATGCGCGCGGTGATCAGCACCAACGGCACCCTTATCTCCCGGGACAAGGCCGCCGAGCTGAAAGACATCGGGCTCAGCTACGTGGGGGTGAGCCTCGACGGCATGCGCGAGGTGCACGACCGCTTCCGCCTGGTCGACGGCGCCTTTGACATGGCCATCGAGGGCATCCGCAACTGCATGGCCGTGGGTCTCAAGGTGGGCCTGCGCTTCACCGTGTACAAGAACAACGTGGGCGAGGTGCCCCAGGTGTTCGACCTGCTCGAAAAAGAGGGCGTCCCCCGGGTATGCTTCTACCACCTGGTCTACGCCGGCCGCGGCTCCCGGCTCATGGACGAAGACCTGGACCACCAGGGCACCCGCCAGGTCCTGAACCTCATCATGGACCGCACCAAGGCGCTCTTTGACAAGGGCCAGGCCCCGGAGGTCCTCACGGTGGACAACCACGCCGACGGGCCCTACGTGTACCTGCGCCTGCTGCGGGAAGACCCCGAGCGGGCCGCCGAGGTGCTGGAGCTGCTGCAGTTCAACGAGGGCAACAGCTCCGGCCGCGGCATCGGCTGCGTAAGCTGGGACGGCCGGGTGCACCCGGACCAGTTCTGGCGCCACCTCACCCTGGGCAACGTGCGCCAGCGGCCCTTCAGTGAAATCTGGACCGACATGAGCCACCCAGTGCTCTCCAAGCTCAAGGACAAGCGGCCCCATGTCACCGGCCGCTGCGCCACCTGCCGCTGGCTCGATATCTGCGGCGGCAACTTCCGGGTGCGGGCCGAGGCGGCCACCGGCGACCTCTGGGCCCCGGACCCGGCCTGCTACCTCACCGACGAGGAGATCGCCGCCTGAGCCATCCGGGATGCGGCGGCCTGCGCCGGGGCAGGCGGCGGCGGACGGCCGAAGGGTAATTTAACCTCCCGCTGCTTGTCGTGTAAGTATCACGCAACCCCGTGGCCAAGGCATCATTGGCCACCTAGGACCAGGACCTGACCATGCTTGCCCCAAGCCCACCCCTTAGGATATGGCTGGCGGTGCTGCTGCCGGTCGCCGCCCTGGCCTTGGCCCTGGCCACCCCGGCCTCGCCGGCCGATCGCCCCGTGCCCGCCGTGGTGGTGGCCCTGCCCAACGGGCATCATGTGTACAACCTGCTGCCGGCCTTCATCGCCTATGGCCAACAGGGCCGGGACTTAGG
Source organism: Desulfarculaceae bacterium (assembly GCA_027067385.1). GTDB lineage: Bacteria > Desulfobacterota > Desulfarculia > Desulfarculales > Desulfarculaceae > JAMOVV01. The sequence continues at coordinate 58 of JAMOVV010000198.1, read as the reverse complement.
CCCGGCCCAGCGCGCCGCCCTGTGGGATCGCATGCTCACCAAGCGCTGGCCGGCTTAC
>JAMOVV010000197.1 GCA_027067385.1 Desulfarculaceae bacterium | reverse complement strand
GCCCTGGCCACCCCGGCCTCGCCGGCCGATCGCCCCGTGCCCGCCGTGGTGGTGGCCCTGCCCAACGGGCATCATGTGTACAACCTGCTGCCGGCCTTCATCGCCTATGGCCAACAGGGCCGGGACCTAGGCCCGGCCAAGCGCGCCGCCCTGTGGGACCGCATGCTCACCAAGCGCTGGCCGGCATACTTCAGCCAGGTGATCTACCGCGGACTCACCGGCCAGCGCCGCGCCCGGTTCAAGGCCGCGATCATCAAGCAATTCTGGAACCAGGTGGCCCCGCGCCTGGAGGGGCTAAAGGCCATGAACCAGACGGCGGTGCAGCGCCTGCTGGCCGGGGTGCACCGCTTTCACCGGGCCTTCCCCAACTTTCGGCCCAACTGCGACTTCTACCTCACGGTATCGTTTTCCTTTCACGGCAAGGTGGCCGACCTAAACGGCGCCAAGGTGCTTTCCCTGGGCCTGGAAAATTTCGATCCCCACAGGCCGGAGCTGGACATCATCATCGCCCACGAGCTGTTTCACATCCACCACTTCGCCACCTTCTCGGCCGCCGGCGGGCTCTACCGCGGGGTGTGGGCCGAGGGCCTGGCCACCTACGCCTCGGCCGTGTTGGTACCCGGCCATCGTCTCAGCCGCTACCTGGGCTTCAGCCCCCGCCGCATGAACCAAATCCACGACAACTACCAGCGCATCGTGGAGTTCATCCGGCGCAACCTGGACAACCCCGACCACGCGGTAAAGCGCGCCTGCCTGGGCATGGAGGACAACCGGCTGGGGGTGCCGCCCGGCTGCGGGTATTACATCGGCTTTGACGTGGTGCAGGCGCTGATCAAGCGGGGCGAGCGCCTGGCCGACATGGCCCGCTGGCCGCCGGCCACGGTCCGCCGCAACATGGCCCGCATCCTACCGACCCTGCGACCATAGCCAGCAAGAGAAAGGCCCGGCCTTCCCCGCTAAACCGGCGGGGTCGTATAGCCAACCACGAGAAATTTAAGCAAAACCAGGATCGCAGTAGGATCAGGCGGCGTCGCCCAGGGAGGCGGGCAAGGCTTGTTCGTCGTCTTGGTCCGACGGGTCGGCCAGGGGACCCAGGGGCTCGCGGTGGGTGCTGGAAACGGGGGCGAAGCCCACGTCCAGGCCGGCGGCCTGCAACCGGGCCAGGTTGGCCTCTTGGCGCCTGGGGTCAGGGTCCACCACCCACAGGGCGGTTTGCACCGATATCCCTATCTCTTTGGCCAAACTCATCGCCGCCTGGACACGGCTAAGCGGATAGCTGTCCACCCTAAGGCTCCCTAACAGCTTACGAAAACGAACCTTCCCACCACATATAGTGTTCGTTCCCCCGTTGGCCACTATATGTATTTATGCTTTTCACTGTCAATCAATTTATTAGACCGCTATAATCGCGCGGTTGGTTGACACCTCAATCCCATGCGGTAATACTGAGCCATCGTGCAACATAGACGCGGAGGACCCCTCATGTCTTTCCCCATCGTGCGCCTGCGGCGTCTGCGGCGCAGCCCGGCCTTGCGCCGCCTGGTGGCCGAGACCACCCTCACCGTGAACGACCTGATCTACCCCCTTTTCGTGTGCGAGGGCCAGGGTGTGCGCCAAGACGTGGGGTCCATGCCCGGGGTATCGCGCCTTAGCATCGACACCCTGGTGCGGGAATGTCGCGAGGTGGCCGAGCTGGGTATCGCGGGGGTCATTCTCTTTGGCATCCCGGATGAAAAAGACGCCCTGGGCCACGGCGCCTACGACCCCAAGGGCATCATCGCCCGGGCGGTGCGAGCCATCAAAAAAGAGGTGCGCGACCTGCTGGTGATCTGCGACGTTTGCCTGTGCGAGTACACCGACCACGGCCACTGCGGGGTGCTGGACAAGAAGCGGGTGCACAACGACGCCACCTTGGAGCTGCTGGCCAAGGCGGCGGTGGTCTATGCCCAGGCCGGGGCCGACATGGTGGCCCCCAGCGACATGATGGACGGTCGGGTCATCGAGATACGCGAGGCCTTGGACGAGGCCGGGCTGGAGGAGCTGCCCATAATGAGCTACGCCGCCAAGTATTGCAGCGCCTTTTACGGGCCGTTTCGCGAGGCGGCCGACAGCGCGCCGTCCTTTGGCGACCGCCAGACCTACCAGATGGACCCGGCCAACGCCATCGAGGCCCTGCGCGAGGTGATGCTCGACGTGGAGGAAGGGGCCGACATCGTGATGGTCAAGCCGGCCATGCCCTACCTGGACATCATCCACCGGGTGCGCCAGGAGTTCGACCTGCCGGTGGCCGCCTACCAGGTGAGCGGCGAGTTCGCCATGATCAAGGCGGCCGCGGCCAACGGGTGGGTGGACCACGACCGGATGATGATGGAGAGCCTGGTGGGCATCAAGCGGGCCGGGGCCGACATCATCATCACCTATTTCGCCAAGGACGCGGCGCGCCTGTTGGCCGGAGGCCGCTGATGCGACTGGCCCTGTGCGGGCTGCCGTCCGGCGGCAAGTCCACCCTTTTCGCGGCGCTCAGCGGCCGGCGCGGCGGGATGGAGCGGGGGCGCGGCGGCAGCGACACCGCCATCTTGCCGGTGCCCGACCCCCGCCTGGACGCCCTTAGCGACCTGTATAAGCCCAAGAAGACCATCTACGCCCAGGTCACCTACCTGGACCCGCCGGCCCCGGCCGGCGGCGCCGACGACCCGGCCACCCGCCTGCCCCAGGAGCTGAAACAGGTCGATGGCCTGGTGCTGGTGCTGCGCAATTTCGACGCCGGCCTGGGCGCGCCCACCCCGGCCGAGGACCTGCGCGCCTTTGCCGAAGAGATGCTGCTGGCCGATCTCATCACGGTGGAGCGCCGCCTGGAGCGCATCGCCGCCGAACGCCAGCGCGGCCGCTCCACCGACGGCGAGGAGATAGCCCTGCTGGAGCAGGCCCGTGGTTTGCTGGAGGCCGAGGAGCCCCTGCGCGACACCCCGGAGTTGGTCGGGCACGTCAAGATGCGGGGCTTTGGCCTGCTCACGTCCAAGCCGCTGATGGTGGTGGCCAACAACGCCGATGACGACCCCGAGCCCCCGGAGCTGGGCCCCGGGGTGGAGCCGGTGGTAGTGCGGGCGGCCATCGAGGCCGAGTTGGCCGAGCTCGACGACGAGGAACGCTCCGAGTTCATGGCCGACCTGGGCCTCACCGACAGCGCCCTGGACCGGCTCATCGCCGCCTCCTACCGCACCCTGGACCTCATCAGTTTCTTCACGGTGGGCGCCGACGAGGTGCGCGCCTGGACCATCAAGCGCGGCACCCCGGCGGTGCAGGCGGCCGGGGTGATCCACAGCGACCTGGAGCGCGGCTACATCCGGGGCGAGGTAATGGACCACGCCGAGCTTCTGTCCCACGGCTCCGAGGCGGCGCTCAAAAAGGCCGGGCTGGTCAAGGTGGTGGGCAAGGACTTCGTCCTCTCCGACGGCCAGGTCTTCCACGTGCTTTTCAACGTCTAGCCCTGGCGGCGGCTTTTAACCGGCTGGCCCTTGACAAGCGCCGGGTTTACCCTATAGATATACCATCCGATTGTGGCGATGTAGCTCAGATGGTGAGAGCATGCGGCTCATATCCGCAGTGTCCGGGGTTCAAGTCCCTGCATCGCCACCACTGATTTGACCGGGGTCCGCAGGGCCCCGTTTTTTGTTGGGCCGCCGGGGCCGGCACTATCTGTTATAATGGCCCCGTGGCAAACCAAGACCAAATCCCCGGCGGCATCGTGGCCGAGGCCAAGCGCCTGCAGGCCGAGCGTGAACGCACCTACCGCGAGCAGGCCCTGAAGCTCTTTCCCTGGGTCTGCGCTCGCTGCGGCCGGGAGTTTAGCGGCAAGCGCCTGCGCGAACTCACGGTGCACCACAAGGACCACGACCACGACAACAACCCGCCCGACGGCTCCAACTGGGAGCTGTTGTGCGTCTACTGCCACGACCACGAGCACGGCCGACTTACCTTTGAAGAATCCTACGGCGAGGCCGCGCCCCAGCCGGAGCCCGAGCCGGCCGCCACCCACCGCCCCTTTGCCGCCTTGGGGGACCTGCTGAAGAAACAAGAGTAGCCACCACCCCCCGCCACCGGCCGGGGCCTGGCGCGCGCCGACTCTTTATGCCATTATGCGGGTACCATCCATCTAGGAGACAGCCATGCAACAGCTACGTATAGCCCTGATCACCACCCTGGCCCTGTTCTTCCTGGCCGGCGCGGCCTTGGCCGGTGGCAAGGAAGACCTCATAGCGGCGGCCAGGACCAAGGACCCCCAGGAGGGCATCCGCCTGGCCACCCGGGCCATCGCCTCCGGCGAGCTCACCGTGCGCCAAAAGGCAATGGCCTACAGCAACCGGTCCCGGGACTACCTGGCCCTGAAGAAATACGCCCAGGCGGTGGCCGACTGCAACCAGGCGTTAAAGATCCTGCCCAAGTATCCCGAGGCCCTGCAGGGCCGGGCCATGGCCTACCGCAACATGGGGCAGTACCAAAAGGCCCTGGACGACCTGGCGGCGGCCATATCCCTGCGGCCCAAGTATCCCCGGGCCTACTACACCCAGGCCACCACCTATGAGCGCATGGGCAAGCTGGATTTGGCCATCGCCTCGGCCCAGAAGGCGGTGGAGCTCTCCGGCGGCCACCCGGCCACCAAGCGGCTGCTACAGCGTTTGCAGCAAAAGCGAGGGGCCAAGTAGTTGCCGCCGCGGGTCAAGAATGTCAAGCTGTGGGCCGACGATCCCCGGCGGGAACAGAAGC
>JAMOVV010000196.1 GCA_027067385.1 Desulfarculaceae bacterium | reverse complement strand
CAGGGCCCGCAACACCCCGTTGACCAGCCCGGCCGCCCGGCCGGCCGGTCCGCCCTTGGCCAACTCTACCATGGCGTGTACCGTGGCGTGATCCGGCTTCCCCAGCAGGCTCAGCTCGGCCGCTCCCAGGCGCAGCAGCCAGAGTACCCGGCCCTCGAGCTTGTCCAGGGGGCGGTTGACAAAGGGGCGCAAGCGGTGGTCCAGGAGCAAGCGGTTGCGCAGGACGTTGTAGACCAGGTTGCAGGCGGCGGCGCGGGCCCGGGGGTCGGCCGAGCCGTGGCGGCTCAGCTCCTGGTCCAGCAATGCCTCCAGGTGGCGGGGGGTACGCTCCAGTTGCTGCAAGACCCGCCAGGCGGCCAGGCGGGGGTTCATGGCCATCTCAACGCCCCAGCAGCACGCCTGCGGCCAGGCGGGCCCCGCGCAGGAACTCGCCGGCGGCCATACGGCGCTTACCCGCCGCCTGCACCTGGCCCAGGGCCAGGGCCCCCTGGCCGCAGGCCACCACCAACTCGCCGTCGTCCCAGGAGCGGGCCAACACCTGGCCCGGCGCACCGCCGGCCTCGGGCAGCACCCGGGTGGGGCCGTAGAGCTTGAGCATGCGACCGTCCAGCGTGCTGTAGGCCGCCGGCCAGGGGTCCATGCCCCGCACGTGGCGGTCCAGCTCCGCGGCCGGGCGGCGCCAGTCCACCCGGCCCTCGGCCTTGGTCAGCGGCGCGGCATAGGTGGCCTGGGAGTGATCCTGGGGGATGCGCGGCGCGGCTCCCGCGGCCATGGCCTCCAGGGTCCGCACCAACAGCCCGGCTCCCATCACCGCCAGGCGGTCAAAGAGGCTGCCGGCGGTCTCCTGGTCCGCGATGGGGGTCGCGGCCTGCAAGATGATATCGCCGCTGTCCATGGCCTGGTCCATGTACATGGTGCTCACCCCGGTCTCGGACAGGCCCCGCAGGATGGCCCGGTTGATGGGGGCCGGCCCGCGCAGGCGCGGCAGCAGCGAGGTGTGCACATTGACCGCGCCCAAGGGGGCCAGCTCCAACAGCGGCGGTGGCAGAATCTGGCCATAGGCCATGGTCACCAGCAAATCGGGGGCCAGCTCGGCCATGGCCCGGCGGGCGTCGGCGGCGCGCCGGGGCTGGAGTACGGCCAGACCCAGGGCGTCGGCCGCGGCGGCCACCGGGCCCCGCCGCAGCTTGCGGCCCCGGCCGGCCGGCCGGTCGGGCTGGGTGATCACCAGGCCGACGCGATGGCCGGCGTGGTGCAGGGCCCGCAGGGCGGGCACCGCGATATCCGGGGTGCCCATAAAGATAAGGTTCAAAGGCTTCACGAGCCTTCCCGGCGTAGCTGCTTGAGGCGGCGCTTGCGGTACATGGAACGTTTGAGCTGGCTGATGCGGTCGATGAAAAGCCGGCCGTCGAGGTGGTCGATCTCGTGTTGCAGGCAAACCGACAACAGCCCCTCGGCCTCGATGTGTACCGGCTTGCCGTCCAGGTCCCGGGCCTGGACCTTCACCCGCGCGGCCCGGTGCACATCAGCGGTGTAGTCGGGTACCGAGAGGCAACCCTCGTTAAAGACCAACTCGCCCTCGGCCTCCAGAATCTCCGGGTTAACCAGCATCATGGGATTGCCCCGCTGCTCCCCCTCGGCGGTGTCGACCACGATGAGCCGGATAGGCCGGCCCACCTGGGGCGCGGCCAGCCCCACCCCGGGGGCGTCGTACATGGTCTCGGCCATCTCCTCGGCCAGGCGGCGGATGTCCTGGTCCACCTGGTCTATGGGTCGGCATTTTTGGGCCAGTACCGGGTCGGGGTAGGTTCTGATGGGCAACAGGGCCATGTCAACTTCCGGGTTACGGCGATATTACCAAGGTTAACCGTAGTATAAACCCCGTCGCGCCAGAATCAAGCCTCGGGAGATGCCGGGGGTTGGGCCGAGGCGCGGGGCAAAGGCAAAAAGACCTCGGCCGTGGTGCCCTGGTCGAGCTGACTGGTGAGCTTGAGGGTGCCGCCGTGCTCCTCCACGATGCGCAGGGCCACCGGCAGGCCCAGGCCGGTGCCGCGGTCCCGGGTGGTGTAAAAAGGTTCCATCACGTGGCGCAGGTCCTCGGGGCTGATACCCTTGCCCTGGTCTATCACCCGGCAGATAATCCCGTCGCCGGGGCGCAACTCCAGGCGCACCACCACCCGGGAGCCGGGCGAAGAGGCCTGGGCCGCGTTGGATATCAAATTGATGAAGACCTGGCTGAGACGGTCGGCGTCGGCCAGCACCATCGGCAGGTCGCCGGGCGACTCGATCTCCAGGGCGATCCCTTGCTCTTGCAGGGAGGGCCGGATCAGCTCGGCCACCCGCTCCACCACCTCGGTCAGGTCCACCTCGCGCCACTGGTAGGTGTTGGGGCTCGAGAAGTCCCGCAGCTCGTCGAGCAGGGCCTCCAGCCGGGCCACCTCCTCCAAGACCACCGAAAGCTTGTGCCGGCTCTTGGGGCTGAGCCCCGGGTCCTTGAGCACCTGGGAGGCGAAGCCGCCAATGAGCACCAGCGGGGTGCGAATCTCATGGCCCACCATGGCCACCATGCGGCCCAGCATGGCCAACCGCTGCGACTGCCGCACCTTCTCGGCCAGGCCCCGCTGCTCCGAGAGGTCCCTTATCCGCGCGGTAAAGAGCATGCCCGAGCCCACCTCGGCGGCGCTGAAGCCCAGGGAGGCCGGGAAGCGGGTGCCGTCACGGCGCACCGCCTCCACCTCGATGCGCTGGCCGTGGATGTGGGGCCGGCCGGTGCGCGCGTAGCGCTCCACGTAGCGGCGGTGGCGGCCCACGTACTCCGGCGGCAGCAGGACGTCCAGGTCGCTGCCCAGAACCTCCTGGCGCTTAAAGCCGAAGATGCGCTCGGCCGCCCGGTTGAGGTAGACGATCTCGTGGTTGGCGTTTACGGTGACGAACCCGTCGCTGGCCGTCTCCAGGATCTGGCGGTACTTCTCCAGTTCCTGGGCCATCTCCTGGAAGGTGAGGCGGTGCTCTTTTTCGGGCGTATTGCCGTCCATATCCCCGTTCATCCACATCGGGCGCGATTGCCCAACTCTTGTTTTGTAACATGGCACTGGCGACCTTAGCAAGGGCGGCGACCAAACGCGATGAAAATAATAATTATTTTTAGCTGGTTACGGCGAAGACCACCCGAGAATCCCGGACACCCCCCTCTGGGGGGCCAAAAGGTCCGGGGCCGGGCATGGCCGGCCCCGGTGGGGGAGGGGGGAAGGTCCAATGACCTCCCTGGAGTTGGGGATGCCCCGTGAGTGACCCCCTTGTAGGCGTTAAAACGCTGAAGGTCAGCCCGAATTCGGGGCGGGTGAAGGCGATGCGAAGTCAATATGTGCATTCGCAGGGTCTCTTACCTGATAGCAAAAAGCTACTAATCATGTCAAGAAAAAAACTATATGTTGTAGTTAACCACTTTAATGGCACTAAATCTGGCGTAAATTGCCCATTTAACTCAAGGCTATCACGCTGGTCAGAAACGCCTGGGCTTTCTCGATTAGTGCACTCTCGTGCCCCCACCAGAAGTGGTCGGCCTCGGGAAAGGCCTCCAGGCGCCCCAGTGCACCCAACCGGGACATGTACCCCTCCAGGGCGGCCAGGTCGCCATACTCGTCGCGCCCGCCGGCCAAGACCAACAGCGGCCCGGCCCCGGCCGGCCAAGGGGCCAGCGGCCCCATGACCCAGGGCGGGGATACCCACACCCCGCCGGCCAGGCCGGCCAGGTCGGCGGCCGCGGCCGAGCCCACCAGGGAGCCGAAGGAATAGCCCATCAGCACCAGGGGGGCCGGGGCGCGGCGGGCCAGCCAATCGGTCGCGGCCAACACGTCGTCCTGCTCGCCGCGGCCCTGGTCGTGCTGGCCGCTGGAGCCGCCCACCCCCCGGAAGTTGAACTTGAGCACCGCCATCGAGGCCCCGGCCGCGGCCCGGGCCAGGGCGTCGACCACGTTGTTGTGCATGGACCCGCCGTACAGGGGATGGGGGTGCAGCACCACCGCCGCACCCTTTTGGCCCTCGCTGAACTCCCCGGTGAGGGTTACCTGGTCGTCGACCTCTATCTTCACTCTTTGGCCTGCCATGGTCCTTCCTTTCGCTCTTTGGCCGCCAGCATAGCCGGCGCCCGCGGCCGGTGCAAGCGGCCCGCCGTGGCCGGTGGGCAATATGTGCCGCCGGGCAGTTTTTCCCCGCGGCGGGGCATGTCGCTAAATACCCAGCAAATACCAGCACATAACCTCGCGCACCCCCCGCGGGCCGGTTGGCACGGCAATTGAATAGTAAGGGGCAGAACCTAATGAAACACGGGGAGTAAACATGCGACAAACACACGTCATCGCCCTGGTGGCCGGTTCCCTGGCCCTGAGCGTGGCCCTGCTGGTCAGCGGAGATTTCGGGCTCTTCTTCCACCCGGCCGGACTCCTGCTGGTGGTGGGCGGCACCCTGGGCGGGATATTCCTGGCCTTCCCCTTGCAGACCCTGCGCGAGCTCAAGGAACAGTTGCGGCGGATGTTCAAGACCCGCACCATGACCCTGGCCGAGCTGGAGCGCCTGTTCGTGGCGCTCACCCGCCTGCGCCGGGACAAGGGGGTGCGGGCTATGGAGAGGGCGGCCGAGCGCACCGGCCATCCATTTCTTAAGATGGCCATACGCCTGGTGGCTGACGAGCGCGAGCCGGCCTACGTGCGCGAGCGCATGGAGCAGGAGTTCGAGCTCTTCGCCAGCCGCCGCGAGTCCCAGCGCGCGGTGCTCACCATGATGGGTCGCCTGGCCCCGGCCTTTGGACTGGCCGGCACCATCATCGGGCTCATCCGCATGTTGCACACCCTCAAGGATCCGGCCACCGTGGCCGAGGGCATGAGCGTGGCCCTGCTCACCACCTTCTACGGCATCATCCTGGCCAACCTGGTGATCCTGCCCCTGGAGCGCAAGTTCCGGGAGATCACCCGGGCCGAGGCGGTGGAGCTCACCCTGCTCACCGAGGGGGTGATGGGGCTCTGCGCCGAGGAGAACGGCGCGGCCATCGGGGCGCGGCTGCGCTCCTTTGCCTACGCCCAGCCGCAGTACCATCCCTCGGCCCGCCAGGCCGAGGCCCTGGTGGGCGCGCCTCCCTGGCTGGCCCGCCTGAAGGCCCGGCTGCCGCGCGTGGGGAAGGTGGGCCATGGCCGCTGAGGCGCACGGCGCCGAGGCCCGGGCCCTGCCCCTGGACGACGCGCCCCTGGGGGTGCGGGTGGGCGGCAAGCTGGCCTCCCAAGACCAGGGCCCCAGCTTTGCCCAACGCCGGGCCGGCCGTCCCCTGGCCCGCTTCAGCCAGCCCGAGGAGGCCCCCAGCTTCTACCTGTCTTTAAGCGACCTGATGAGCCTGTTGCTGGTCTTCTTTGTGCTCATCTTCGCGCTCACCACCCCCGGCTCACCGGTGCCGGCCCCGCCGCCGGCCCGGGTGGCCCCGGCGGCCATCGCCGTCCCGGTGCGACCGGCCCCGGCCGAGGACCCCTGGCCCTCCCCCGCCCCGGTGCCCGACGCCCTGCGGCGCGGCCTGGCCGCGGTGCGCGGCCAGGGCTCCGGCGACCCCGGGCTTAAAAGCCGCCGCGGCCCTGGTAGCCGCCGCGCCATCATCAGTCCCAGGCTGCTCACCCTGGTGGCCAGCTCCCAGTCCCCCCCGGCCGGGGCGGTGCCCGGCGGGCGCCACAGCCTCTCGGCCCTCATGGCTCGGGTGCAAAAGGAGATGGCCGCCGCTGACAGCGGGGTGGAGGTGAGCCGCCGCGACGACCGCCTGGTCCTGCGCCTGCCCGAGGCCATCACCTTCGACCTGGGCCGGGCCGAGATCAAGCCGGCCATGCTGCGCACCCTGGGACGGCTGGCGGCCACCCTGCGCCAGCGACCCGGGCTCAAGATCGTGGTAAGCGGCCACACCGACGACCTGCCGATCAACACCGAGCGCTTCGCCTCCAACTGGGAGCTCTCCGGGGCGCGGGCCGCCGCCGTGGCCCGGGCCCTGATGGAGCGCGGCCTGGCCGCCCGCCAGTTCACCATCCGGGGGCTGGCCGACACCCAACCGGTGGCGCCCAATGACAGCGAGGCCCACCGCCAGGCCAACCGCCGGGTGGAGATCGAGCTGCGCCGCGGCGGCTGAGCCGCGCCCGCGCCCCCAAAATAAGGAGGCCCCGGAGGGCCTCCTTTTTATCGCCGCGGCCGCCGGCGCCGCGCCGGGTTTATGCCGAGTTTACCGGTCGCTGGGCTCAGGCCTTGTCAAAGACATAGTTGAGCTGGCCGTTGGGCAGCTCGTTGGCCCGCACCACCACCTCCATGCCGCATTGCACCTGGTCCAGGTCGATATCGCCGATGCGGCCGAAGACCTTGTAGTCGCCGTAGTCCACCACCGCGATGGCGTAAGGCAGGTCGTCGCCAAAGCCGATGGGGGCGTAGCGCAGGATGCTGAAGGTGATGAGCTTGCCGGCGCCCTCGACCTTGAACCACTCCATGTCGCTGGACAGGCAACTGTAGCAGTCGGCCCGCGGCGGGAAAAAGACCTTGCCGCAGCTCTTGCACTTGGTGCCGCGCACCTCGCCCTTTTCCAGGTAGTCGATGAAGTCGTTCACCTTGGTGGTGGCGGTAAAGCTCACCGTGCCAAACTTGGAGAAGCGAACGTCTTTTTCTTTTTTCGGCTTACCCATGGCTCACCTCCCCAGGATGCTGACGTTGCCGTAGAGGCCCACGCCGCCGATGTTGTGCACCAGGCCGATCTGCGGGTCCTTGACCTGCATCTCGCCGGCCTCGCCGCGCAGTTGCAAAACGATGGTGCGGATCTGGCTGCCGCCGGTGGCCCCGATGGGATGGCCCTTGGAGAGCAGGCCGCCGTCGACGTTCACCGGGATGGAGCCCTCCTTGTAGGTCTCCTTGGAGCGGATCAGTTCCTTGCCGCCGCCGGGCTCGGCAAAGCCCAGGTTTTCGTAGGCCATCATCTCGGCGATGGTGAAGCAATCGTGCACCTCGGCCACGTCCACGTCTTGGGCGCTAATGCCGGCCATCTGGTAGGCCTCGGCCGCGGCCATCTGGGCCACCCGCAGGCCGTTGAACAGGTCGCGGCCGGCCAGGTTCACCGGGGCGCTGGCCGCGCCCAGTCCCAGAATCCACACCGGCTTGGCGATGCCCATGGCCTTGGCCTTGGCCTCGGAGGCCACGATGACGCAACTGGCCCCGTCGGCGTTGGCGCAGCAGTCAAATACCTTCAGCGGGTTGGCCACCGGGTCGGCGTCCAGGCACTGCTGCAGCTCCACCCCCTTGCGGTAGACCGCCTTTTCGTTGATCTGGCCGTAGGTGGCCGCCTTGACCCGGATCAGGGCCAGGTCCTCGCTGGTGATGCCGTAGCTGTCCATGTAGCCCTGGGCGTACATGGCGTAGTAGGCCGGCATCATGGTGCCAAAGGGCGACTCCCACTGGATGTCGGCCCCGCGCCCCATGCGCTCCTGGCTCTCGGCCGAGCTGATCTCGCTCATCTTCTGGAACCCGATGACCATCACGCTGTCGTGCAGCCCGCTGGCCACCAGGGAGTAGGCCAGCTTCAGCCCGGTGGAAGAAGACGAGCACAGGGTCTCGGCGTAAAAGGTGGGCTGGGGGGTGAGCCCCAGGTATTCGGCCAATACCCCGGCCGGGCTGCGCTGCTTGTCATACTCCGGCGCCGAGCAGACCACGGTGGCCCCGATATCGCCGGTCTCTGCCCCGGCGTCGACCATGGCCTCGCGAAAGGCCTCAAAGGCCAACTCCCTGATGGAGCCGGGATAGGCCCGCGAAAAGGCGGACTGCCCGACCCCGATTATGGCGACTTTTCCCATGCCTGGCTCCTTGCTCTAAGGCTATTGCAGTCAGATTAAAGCTATATTGTAGCTGCCTAGCATAGATGAAAAGCCCCCCCGGCACAAGAAAAACCTTGGCCCGGCTTGGTCAAGGCCAAAGCCCTGGGGGCGGCCCTTTGGGCCAGCCTTGACAAGGCCGGGCCGATAGGACCCCGGCCTCCGCCAAACGACCATAAGCCGAACCACCCGACCGGGGCTCATACCCCTTTGGCGCGGGTTGCCACGAGCGGTTATTGTGGTAAGACAACGGGGGGTTAAGCCGTCTAAAAATAATACTGGGTGCCCTATCGTCTATTGGGTTGGTGCGTTGACACACCATATACAGGGTGCTAGGATGAGATAGTCCGCCATGTTGTGGGGCAGTAGGGGGCTTAGGCGACTCAGAGTGCACTTTTTCGCCCAAGGGGTACCTTACGGTGCTGGATATAAAATTTATCCGCGACAACTTCGAGGCGGTGGGCCAGGCCGTGGCCAACCGCCGGGCCCAGGTGGACCTGGAGGCCTTCGGCCGCCTGGATGCGCGCCGGCGCGAGATACTGCCCGAGCTGGAGGGTCTGCGGGCCCAGCGCAACCAGGTGAGCGCCGAGGTGGGCCGCATCAAGGGCTCCGGCGGGGACCCCTCGGAGCTGTTTGCCCAGATGAAGCAGGTGGGCGGCCGCATCAAGGAGCTGGAAGGCGAGATCGCCGGGGTGGAGGCCGAGCTCAAGGACCTGCTGCTCACCATCCCCAACCTGCCCCACGACTCGGTGCCGGTGGGGGCCGACGAGGCCGACAACCCGGTGGTCGAGACCTGGGGCGAGGTGCCTGTCTTTGACTTCGAGCCGCTGAACCACTGGGACCTCGGCGAGGGGCTGGGCATCATCGACTTTGAGCGGGCCGCCCGCATGACCGGCAGCCGTTTCGCCCTGCTCAAGGGCCCCGGCGCCGCCCTGGAGCGGGCGCTGATCAACTTCATGCTCAACCTGCACACCACCGAGCACGGCTACACCGAGCTGTTGCCGCCCTTTATGGTCAACAGCCGGGCCATGACCGGCACCGGCCAGTTGCCCAAGTTCGCCGATGACCTGTTCCACCTGGAGGGCACCGACTACTGGCTCATCCCCACCGCCGAGGTACCGGTGACCAACGTGCACATGGACGAGGTGCTGGCCGCCGAGGACCTGCCGATCCTCTACACCGCCTACACCCCCTGCTTCCGGGCCGAGGCCGGCAGCCACGGCAAGGACGTGCGCGGGCTCATCCGCCAGCACCAGTTCGACAAGGTGGAGCTGGTGCGCCTGGTGCGGCCCGAGGACAGCTACGACCACCTGGAGCTGCTCACCGCCCACGCCGAAGAGGTGCTCAAGCGCCTGGAGCTGCCCTACCGCAAGATCGTGCTGTGCACCGGCGACCTGGGCTTCAGCGCGGCCAAGACCTATGACCTGGAGGTGTGGCTGCCGGGGCAACAGCGCTACCGCGAGATAAGTTCCTGCAGTAATTTCGAAGACTTCCAGGCCCGACGCGCCGGGATTCGCTTCAAGCAAAAGGGCGTGAAGGGCACCACCTTGGTGCACACCATCAACGGCTCGGGCCTGGCGGTGGGCCGCACCCTGGTGGCCATCTTGGAAAACTACCAGCAACCCGACGGATCGGTGGTGATCCCCCAGGCCCTGCGTCCCTACCTCGGCGGCCTGGAGGTGATCGCCGCGCCGAGCGGAGACTGAGCCGTGCCCGCCAGGCGCATATGGTTCTTTGGCCTGGGGCTGGGGGTGCTGTTGGCGCTGGGGTTGTTCGCCTCGGCCGGCCTGGCCGCCGACGCCTGGCTCATCCGGCTAAACAAGGACTACCTCAACGGCCTGTTGGCCGGCAAGGTCAACCAGGTGACCAGCGGGCGCCAAGTGGCGGCGGACACCCGCGAGGTGGGGGTGGTGAGCATCACCACCACCCTGGACCCCCACCTGCAACGCTGGGCCACCGCCCTGGTGGGCCGCATCAAAAGCAAGCGCGTGGCGGTGGTGATCATGGAGGCCGACACCGGCAAGATTCTGGCCCTGGCCGGGGCCCGCCGCGGCCGGCTCGATGCCCGGGTGGCCCTGCAGGGCGGCCCGGCGGCCAGCCTGTTCAAGGTGGTCACCGCGGTGGCCACCCTGGAAGAAACCCACCTCACCCCCCAGAGCCGCCTAGCCTTTGTGGGCCGCCCCCATACCCTCTACCGGGGGCAGTTAAAACGCCGGCTGCCCCGGCGGCGGCGCTACGTCAGCCTGAGCCAGGGCTTTGCCGACTCCAACAACGTGGTCTTCGCCCGCCTGGGTATCTACCGGGTGGGAGCCGAGCCGCTCACCCGTTACGGCCGGGCCCTGGGTTTTAACCGCCGCCTGGCCTTTGAGCTGCCCCTGCAGATGAGCCGCATGCCCACCATCAACTCCACCTTCGAGCTGGGTGAGGTCTCCTGCGGCTTCCACCGCTTCATCTCCATCACCCCGGTGCACGCCGCGCTCATGGCGGCCACGGTGGTCAACGGCGGCCTGCTCATGGAGCCCTACATCGTGGCCTCGGTCAAGGCCGTCGGCGGCCGCGAGCTCTACCGCGGCCGGCCCCACCCGGTGGGCTTTGCCATGAGCTTTCACACCAGCCTTCAGATGCGCCGGCTCTTTGCCCGCACCATCAAGAAGGGCACCGCGCGCAAGGCCTTCCGCCGCCTGTGGCGCGACCGGGTGCTGCGGCGCCTGGACATCGGCGGCAAGACCGGCACCCTGCGCACCGCCAGCCGCACCGAGCTCTTCGAATGGTTCACCGGCTACGGCCGCGACAAGGCCTCCGGCCGCTCGGTGGCCTTGTGCATCATGCTGGCCCACGGCAAGACCAAGTGGGCCTCCCCGCGCAAGATCGCCCGCCGCGCCCTGCGCGAGGTCTTCGCCCGCCCGCCGCGGCGCAGCGGCCGCGTGGCCCGGCAGTAAAATCGTTTAGTCTCCATTCCGGACTGTAGCGCACAGCAAGCAATATTCAATTATTATCTTGACTTTTCATAACAGTCTGGCATTATTATTAATTTGTGCTAGTATGTGATGATAGGTACTTGTCGAAGTCAGGGACATACCTCACTATTAGCAATCATGATAAATATGTTATAGTTAGTTGAATAAGAACTTATTCCAAAAGGAGGAGGCCCTTATGGAAACACGGGAGGAACGTAACCCAAGTGAAGGCCATCCCCGAAAAGCAACTGACATAGGCTCTGAGTTGGAGCATACCATGGAGACACTCCCTTCTAATTGGGCCGAATTTTCAGAAGATGATGTGCGGCATGTAGATGAAGCTCCAAAATTACGAGATCATCCAGACAATCCATCTCTTATTCTGGGAGGACCTATTGCATAAAGCTTGATGATTTGCTTATACTAATGGTGGCCCATTATGGGCCACCATTAGTTTTTGGGGTTTATCATGTCTTATAATTCTTTTGACATAAGAGAATGTCAACCAGGTAAATCTTTCTTTGAGTTACGGGGCAAGGTCTGGTTTGCCGGTTCAAGAAATAACAACAGGCCATTCCACCGACTTTGCTCTTTGATGAGAAAAATGGGGGCCGTTAGAGTTGTTGTGGAGACACTCGACATAAGGAAGGATTGCGATATCCGGCAAGAAATCAAGGCATTAGAGATTTATTATCAGTCTAAAGACTTAAATCCTACTATTTTCCGCCTTACATTTATCAGATCTGAAGTCGCAAGCATCGAACAGCTGATGTCATTAGATGATAGTGCCTTCTTGGCATCTGCCATTGTTATAAATATATGCCCCTTCGGCAATAACTGGGACTCTTATATTTGGGAGGCAATAGTCACACTACCACACTTATTTAATTCAGACTCTACCCCCCAAGTTGTCCCTATGCTTAATAACTACTACCATGTCAGTAAAACATTTGAACGCCATATTGAGGTCGAAGGGGGGAAAATTACTTTTAATATCCGGGGCAGTTTCTTTTGCCAGCAGAATAGAGCCACTTCTGTCTGTGCCCACGCTGCGATTCAGACCCTTGTAAACAATGCATTCAACTTAAGTACTAATAATACCTTAAGGTCAGAAGAGATAAATCAGTCGTTGGGCATTGATCATAAGTTGCATAAAATTGATAGGGGCTTAAATTTCGGCCAAATGCATCAAGTACTAACAAAATCACCGTTAAATTGTCGGTTAAAAACAATCGACTTCACAAAGCAACAAGAAACAAATTATATTGAGATGCTTCATCACTTGATTGAAAGCAAGTGCCCGTGTCTTTTGACTTTTACGACTAGCAGACCGGACGAAAGCCATGTAGTTGCGGTGATAGGACACACCCTGAATTCTGATAGTTGGCACCCAGAAGCACAGTTGGCTTTCGCCAGAGAACGTAGCCGACTCAATTATCTTTCTTCTGCTCAATGGATCGATCATTTTATAATCAATGACGACCAATTTGGCATGTATTATTGCTTGGCCGTAAACACACTCAGAAAAGACCCATCAATCTCAAAGGATATGACATTTCGGGCTGGTTGTTTGTTTGCAGTTGTACCGAGTGATGGGTTTGAAATTAGCCCGGATCAGGCCGAAAAAATTGCGGTTACTACCGTGCGTAATTTATTATATCACCTTGAAAAGAATAACCCAAATTTGTTTAATCAATTTCCATGGTTTACAGAAATGAAACCAACCCAACTGGCCCCTATAGTAGTCAGAACTGCCCTTCTAAATAAAGATAGATACGAGCGACACTTAAGAAAGCGATCACAAAGATCTAAAAGTGCACATCAACATAAAGATTTTTTAGGAAATGCGTTTTCAACAGATCAAATAAAATGGATAGTACAAGATCTACCGAATTATTTTTGGCTTACCGAGATTAGTCTGCCTGATATTTTCATGGCCAACAAAAATAAGCTAATCGACGTAATTATCAGCAAGGATTCCCATGGTGACTCCGCAGGCTATAATTATAACGTACTGTTCATTCGCCTGCCAGGTATAGGCATTAAGCCCAACAAAAATGAAACACAAATTCTTAATGTAACAAGCCATTACCCCCTGTTCCGGGTGGACCCTGATCTTCCAACATTGGAGTGGTAAAACTCTCACTTCGCCCGTTGGCTTACGGCCCCAAATACACCGCGCGGCTGTCGTCGGACTCCCAGGCCGCCACCCGGGCCAGGCTCACCCCGGCCGGCAGCCGGGGGGCGATGGTGTCGTAGATATACTTGGCGATGAGCTCCGAAGAGGGGTTGTGGTCCTCTTGGTCAAAGGGCGGCACCTGGTTCAGGTGGGTGTGGTCCAGGGTGTCCAAGGCGGCGCGCATCAGGTCCTTCAGCTCGCCGAAGTCCATGAGTATCTGGTTGTCCGGGTGCAGCGCCGGGCCGCGCACCGTCACCTCCACCCGCCAGTTGTGGCCGTGCAGGGCCTCGCAGCGCCCCTTGAAATTGCGCAGGTTGTGGGCCGCGGCAAAGCGACCGAAGACCGTCAGTTCATACACAGTGACAACACCTCGCCGGGCGCGGGGGAGTCCCCGGCCCTTTTCAGATGGAGCGGCCGCCCCGGCCTGGGGCTAAGACGGCTTGCCGGAGTAAGGCTTGCCGCACAGGTTGCATTTGCCGTCGGGGCCGATGATACCGATGCACATGCCGTCGCTGCAGGCCAAGCGTTTCTTGGGGTCGAACTCGGGGTGCTCGTGCTCATCACCGGCGGCAAGCGCCTGGCCGCACTCGGGACAGTAGTTGCCCCCGGTGAGCAGCTTGTTACCGCAGGAGCTGCAGGTGAGCAGCTTGGGCTCTTTCATCTCGCCGGCGGGCAGCTCGTGGCCGCAAAAGGGGCAAAACTTGGCGCCGGGCAGGGCCGGCAGGGCTTCTTGGCATTGGGGGCAGTTCATGGGGGCATCCTAAGTCTGCGTTTTGGTCAGGGCCACGGCGCACCGGACTTCCGGCGCGTTATTAGCAAATTGTCTTGCGAAACTGTCGCCCTGTCAACCTTAAGCGGTGGTTTTCGGTGGCGACCGGCGGCGGCTCTCTGTCCCGGCGTGTCCCGGCGGGGGTAATTTCCCCGGCGGCGGCCGCGTCTTGCCAGGGGCGGTTCGTTGACAGTATACGGGGCTCGTGTTAGCTTTCGTTTTGCATCCCAAGTTACCGGCCAAGCAAAGAATCCAAGCCTTGGCGGGAGGTAAATCATGATAAAAAACCGTAGTGCGCGACACCTGGCCTGTTGCCTGGCGGCCCTCTTTATAGTAACCGCCGTCCTGGCCGGGCCGGCGGCGGCCACCGCTCCCAAGCGGGTGGCCATCGTGCCCTTTACCGCCAACGCCCAAAAGGACATATCGTTTTTGATCAAGGGCATCCGGGACATGCTGGCCAGCCGGCTGGCCTGGAAGCAGCGGGTGGTGGTCATCGAGCCCGACCTGGTCCAACGGGCCATGAAGAAGCTCCCCGGCCCCTATACCGACGCCAAGGCGCGCCGCCTGGGCCGGGACCTGGGGGCCGACGCGGTGGTCTTCGGCTCGGTGACCATGCTGGGTAAGACCATCAGCCTCGACGCCCGGGTGGTGCGGGTCAAGGGCGAGCAGCCGGCGCTCACCGCCTACGTGGGGGCCGGCAGCATGGATCAAGTGATCCCCAGCATCAACCAGTTCGCCCAGCGCATCAACGCCGAGGTCTTCGCCCGGCCCGAGGCCATGGCCGCGGCCAGGCGCCGCCAGGACGCGGCCGAGGCGGCCGCCGCCGCCGGACGCCGGGCCAAGGCCGAGGGCAGCGCGGCCGCCGGCGGCTCCACCCCCCTGTCTCAACTGCCGCCCAACATAAGCCCCTTGAACCCCTTGTTCCGCCGGGCCATCTCGGGGGTGGAATCGGACCGCTTCTGGCGCTCGCCCCGCATCAAGGGGGTGATCACCGCCCTGTCGGTGGCCGACGTGGACCTAGACGGCAAGAAAGAACTGTTGGTCCTGTTGCCCCACAGCCTGCGTATCTACCGCCTGGCTGGCAAGCACTTTTCCCTGGTGCGCGAGTTCAAGGACGGCCCCATGGGCAACTACCTGTTCGTGGACACCGCCGACCTGGATCACGACGGACGACCCGAAATCTACGTCACCAACATGAACCGCAAGACCCTGCAGAGCTTCATCCTGGAGGTGAAGGGGCCCGGCTTCGTCTACCGCCTCAAGGACGTGCCCTACTACTTCCGCATCCAGCCCCGCCCCGGGGCCAAGGGCGTGATGCTCTTGGGGCAGAAGGCGGCGGTGGACTCGCCCTTCTGGGGCCCGGTCTACGAGCTGACCTTTACCGGCGACAAGATCAAGCAGGTGCGCACCCTCAAGCTGCCCGATCTGGCCAACGTGCTCAACTTCGCCCTCATCGACGTCAACGGCAACGGCCGTCCCTGGACCGCGGTGGTGGACTTCGGCAACCATATCCGCCTGTACAACTCGGCCCGCCGGCTCATGTGGACCAGCGGCGGGCGCTACGCCGCCTCGGCCAAGTACGTACCCTTCCTGCCCCTGACCGGCAGTGACGAGGCCAACAACGACTGGTGGTACATCCCCACCCGCATGGTGCCCACCGACCTGGACGGCGACGGCAAGCAGGAGATGCTGGTGGTGCGCAACGACGACCGCCTGGCCGGCCTGGGTGGCCGCTTGCAGCTCTTTTACCAAGGGGTGCTCTACTCGCTGTTCTGGAACGGCCTGTCCATGGCCGAGATATGGCGCACCCCGCGCATCAGCGGTTTCGTGACCGACTACACCATAAGCGACGTGGGCAACACCGGCCGCCCGGCCCTGGTGCTCAGCGTGGGCCAAACTGACCGTAGCGGCATCTTCACCAAGGGCACCAGCTACGTGGTGGCCTTTAGTCTTAAACCGGAATCCATAAAGCCGCCGGCCCGTAAAAAACGCGGCCTCTAGGGCCGGCCGACCCGGCGGGAGGCTCGGCGACCCAGGCTACGCAGCGCGGCCGCCCGTCTCCGGCCGACCAACCTTGACCGGTATTACTACCGAAGGGAGGGGTACCTACTCTATAATTAAAAGTGGCACCGCGTGTGTTCGGGGGGAACCCATGAAAGAATTATTGTCGGTTCTTCTATACCTGGCCCTGGTAGTGGAAGCTCGCCGGCCCTACGCGGTGGGGCACTGCAAGCGAGTGTCCCAGATGGCCGTGGCCACGGCCAAACATCTCAACTTGCCCAAGGAAGTCTGCCGCGACCTGCGCCTGGCTGGTATGCTGCACGACATCGGCTACATCGTCTTGCCGGACCACCTGTTGGCCGCCGCCGAATATCTCACCGCCGACCAAAAAGAAACTCTGCGCAGCCACCTGTTGGTGACCATCCAGACCCTGGGACGGGTGTCCAAGTTGACCCAGGTCTGCGAGATGGTGCGCTACATGCACCACCGCTACGACGGCAAGGGTGCCGAGAACGAGCTGTCCGGCGAGGCGCTGCCCATCGGATCGCGGATATTAAAGATCGCCGAACTCTTCGATGCCCTGACCAGAGACCGCCCTCACCGCCCGGGCCTCAAGGTGGACCAGGCCCTGGACAAGATGAGCCGGGACCAGGGCCTGCTGGACCCCCGGTTATTAAAGAGCTTCGTCGAGGCCCTGCGCCTGGAGCTGCCCACCGGCAAAAAGATCACCGAGGAGATAGCCGACTTCAAATGCCGGGTGGACAAGCTGATCTCCGACGTACTCGATGGCAAGGTAGCCGTACCGTCTGTCCCCAAGGCGGTAGTCCTGATCAACCAGACCATGCAGAGCGACGACCTGAGCATCAAGCGGTTGGCCCAGGTCATAGAGATGGACCCCTCGTTGTCCCTCAAGGTCATCGCCATCGGCAACTCGCCCATCTTCGCGGGCATGTCTTGTATCCAGTCGGTCAGCGACGCCCTGGTGCGCATCGGCCTCAAGGAGACCTGCGACCTGCTATCCGCCCACATGTACGCCAACATGTTCAAGGTAAAATCCATGGTCATCAGCGGGGTATTGGAGTCCTGGTGGGAGCACGCCCTGCTCTGCGGCGCGGCCTGCCAGAACGTCGCGGCCTTCTTCGAGCTGCCCGGCAAGTCCAACGCCTACCTCCTGGGGCTGTTGCACGACGTGGGCAAGCTCTGCCTGCTCCGGGCTTTCATCAATATCTGCGGGGGCGACAACATTACCGAGCACCATCTCAACGTACTGACCAGGAGGATCAACGAGCATTACCGGATGGTAAGCGCCAGGGTGCTGGCCAACTCCGGCCTCGCCCCGGAGTTCATCGCGGCGGTGAGCCAACCCGATCACGCAGTGGACATGCTCTCCAGCCCGGAGGCCAAGGCCCTGTCGCTGGCCCATGGCATCACCAAGATAATCGTCAGCGAGGCCAGCCATAATATCGACGCCCTGCATGACCGTTTCGAAGAATTGGGCGTGGACATCAGCATGAACGGGGTGCAGATCGCGGTACAGTCGACCCTGCAACAATACCAGGTCACCAAGGGGGTCCTGGCCACGGTGGGCGACGAGCAGACCATGGTCAACTGACCGGCCGGCCGCCCCGGCCGCGAGCTTGCGCGGCGCGGCGGCAAAAGATACCATGGGTTAAGGTCGCAAACGGCTCTTTAGCAATCCTTGGCGCCGGCAGGACAGATGGACACGCTTCCCGATTGGTTGATAAAGCTCGCCGCCTTGGGGGTGGGGCTCGGCCTGGTCCTGGTATTGGGAGTGCTGGCCGGCGTGCTCTACCACAAGCTCATCAAACGCCATCGCTTGGAGTGAGGCCTTGGCCCCGGTGGACAACCCCGAACAACTCAGCGTCGAGGAGTTGGCCAGCCTGGTGCGGGAGCAGTCGGCCGCCCTGTCCACCTACAAGGAGACCCTGGCCCGCATCTACCAGGAGTTTGACTCCAAGATAGAGGAGCTATCGCTCATCCGGCGGGTGTCGGACGTGCTGCGCCAGGCCCAGGACCTGCAAGGCCTGGCCCTGGGCCTGGTGGAGGTGGTGATGAGCGAGCTGCCGGCCGACTTCGTCAGCCTGATGCTCACCGACACGGAGATGACCACTCTGCGGCCGGTGGCCCTGTACCACCACCAGTGGGAGCAGCCCTCGGCGGTGCCGGAGCCCGACCGCTCCCAGTGCGTGCTATTGTCGCAGGATCCGCTGGGCAAGGCTGTCAGCCAGGGACGGGTGTTGATCCTAGACTCGCTGGCCGACCGGACCCGGGCCGCCGGCGCCCTGCCCTCGGACCTGCCGGCCGGCGCGGCCAGCCTCATGGCCCTGCCCCTGGTGGCCCGCCAGCAGATACTGGGGGCCATGCTCCTGGTAAGCCTTACCCCCGACGCCTTTGGCCAGGAGCACACCCGCACCCTCACCATCATCTGCGACCACGCCGCCGCCGCCCTGATCAACGTGCGGCTCATCGACCAACTCGGCGAGTTCAACCAGCGCCTGCTGGCCAGTGAACTGGAGGCCCACCAGGCCAAGGAGCACCTGCAGTACACCCTGGACGCGGCCAGCGACCTCATCCTCATCGCCGACGCCGACGGCATAGTCACCTACGCCAACCACGCCGCCGACGACATGGGGCTGAGCCGGGACGAGTTGGTGGGACGCCCCCTGGCCGCGCTCTTTGACGACCGCGCCAAGGCCCGCGCCCTGTTCGACCAGCCGGGGCGCTCCTCCGGCGAGCTGGTGCTGCGGGGGCCGGAGGGTAAATCCTTCACCACCCTGGTGAGCCACACCCCCCTGGCGGCCAGCGGCGAGGTGCTGGCCATCGTGCGCGACATCACCCAGCGCAAGGCCCTGGAGCGCCAGCTCATGCACGCCGAAAAATTGGCCAGCGTGGGCATCCTGGCCGCCGGCGTGGCCCACGAGATCGGCAACCCGCTCTCGGCCGTGAGCGGCTACGCCCAACTGCTGGCCAAGGGCGACCTGGGCCCCGAGGACACCAGCGAGTTCGCCCGAGCCATCGCCGAGCAGGCCGAACGTATCGACCGCATCATCCGCAACCTGCTGGAATACTCGCGCCCCAGCCCCCACCAGGGACAGGCGGTGGAGGTGAACCAGGCCATCGTGGCCGTGCTGGACATGTTCTTCACCTCCAAGCGCCTCAAGAAAGGCGGCCTGGAGATTACCACCGACCTGGCCCCGGACCTCCCCCCGGTGATTATCGACCGCGACCAGCTCCAGCAGGTGGTGCTCAACATGGCCATGAACGCCGCCCAGGCCATGGAAACCAGCGGCGGCCGGCTGGAGATCACCACCCGCCGCGGCCACCACGGAATCGAGATCAGCTTCCGCGACAACGGACCGGGCATGGACGCCGAGGTGCTGGGACGCATCTTCGACCCCTTCTACACCACCAAGCCGGTGGGCCAGGGCACCGGCCTGGGCCTGTCGATCTGCGACCGTATCATCAGCCACGCCGGCGGCCGCATCGAGGTGCAATCCACCCCGGGCCAAGGCACCACCTTCACCATCCACCTCCCCGCACCGCGCCGCGAGCCGCGGCTGGCGTAGTGGGTCCGGTGGCGATACGTTAAAGGATCGTCCACCCACCTGCTGCGCTCGCACGTTCTTTTAGGCCGGCCCAG
This sequence comes from Desulfarculaceae bacterium, assembly GCA_027067385.1. Taxonomy (GTDB): domain Bacteria; phylum Desulfobacterota; class Desulfarculia; order Desulfarculales; family Desulfarculaceae; genus JAMOVV01. The sequence goes on along the minus strand of JAMOVV010000196.1, from coordinate 186 downwards.
TGCCTGGGCTCCCGTAGTGGGTCCAAGTCCCAACGGTTGCTGGCTCGTCCCCCGCCCTGCTGCGCTCAAGCGTTCTTTTAGGTCGGCCCAGTGCCTGGGCTCCCGTAGTGGGTCCAAGTCCCAACGGTTGCTGGCTCGTCCCCCACCCTGCTTCGCTCGGGGCCGACTTTAGCGCCGTGTCGTTTT
>JAMOVV010000195.1 GCA_027067385.1 Desulfarculaceae bacterium | reverse complement strand
CACATATGTTTTTATCAAGTGGCGCGGCCACGCCACCTGGCCGGCTCGGCCGGCGGTTGCCGCGCTATCACCCGACTACTCGGGCTATAGGAGGTTTTGCCGTGAAGAAAAGCCTGGTCGTATTGACCGCCCTGGCCCTGTTGCTGCCCAGCGTTGCCTTGGCCGCGGGGACCATCAAGATTGGAATCAACGCCCCCATCACCGGTGACATACCCAAGGTGGGCGAAGGTAGCAAGTACGCCGCCCAGATGTGGCTGGCCGATGTCATGGCCGCCGGCGGGCTGCTGGTGGCCGGCAAGCGCTACCCGGTGGAGCTGGTGATCGAGGACAACGAGGCCAAGGCCGAGAGCGCGGTAAAGGCCAACACCAAGATGATCACCGAGGACGAGGTGCTGGTCATCATCGGCCCCCAATCATCCAAGCAGGCGGTGCCGGCCGGCGAGGTGGCCAACAACTACGCCACCCCCATGATCACCCCCTGGTCCACCAACCCGGACACCACCAAGGACCGGCCCTATGTCTTCCGGGGCTGCTTCCTGGACCCCTTCCAGGGGCCGGTGCTGGCCAAGTTCATCAAGAAGGAGTTCGGCTTCACCAAGGCGGCGGTGCTCTACGACGTGGCCAGCGACTACCCCAAGGGCCTGGCCGAGTTTTTCAAGCAGGCCTGGGAAAAGAACAACGGTCCCGGCTCGGTGGTGGCCTTTGAGAGCTTCACCACCCGCGACGCCGACTTCAGCTCCCAGCTGACCAAGATCATCCGCTCCGGGGCCCAGGTGCTCTTTGTGCCCCAGTACTACAACGAGGTGGCCCTCATCGTGCAGCAGGCCCACGAGCTGGGATGGAACAAACCCATCGTGGGCAGCGACTCCTGGGGCTCGGCCGAAACGGTGAAGCTCTGCGGCAAGGACTGCTACGGCCTGTTCTTCAGCACCCACTACGCCGCGGCCGGGGCCAAGGGCGCCACCAAGGAGTTCATCGAGCGCTATAAGAAAAAGTACGGCTACGTGCCCGACGACGTGGCCGCCCTCACCTGGGACTCCCTGCGCATCGTGCAGCAGGCCATCGAGGCCCTGCCCGCCCTCACCGGCGACGTCAAGAAGGACCGCAAGGCCATCCGGGACCAGATCGCCCGCATTAAGCATTTCAAGGGCATCACCGGCGACATGACCTTCACCGAGGAGGGCGACCCCATCAAGTGCGCAGTGATCGTGCGCATCAGCGACAAGGGCGAGTACGAGTTCTACCGGTCGGTATGTCCCTAGCCGAGCGTCCCGACGGCCGGCCCACCGGGCCGGGGTCTTTGCCAGGCCCCGCGCCCGGCTTCCCATGTTAAACCTGGTCCGCAGCTATGACTTACTTCCTGCAAAACCTGGTCAACGCCCTGCAGTGGGGCAGCTTCTACGCGCTGATCGCCCTGGGCTACTCCATGGTCTACAGCATCCTGATGCTGTTCAACTTCGCCCACGGCGACATCTTCATGGTGGGGGCCTACATCGGCTTTGGGGTGGCCTCGGCCCTGGTGGCCTTCAACTCCCTGGGCCTGGTGGTGCTGCCCGGCTGGCTGCTTTTAGTGCTCACCATCCTGGTGTCGATGCTGCTCACCTCTTTCGTGGGCATGCTGGTGGAGCGCATCGGCTACCGCCCCTTGCGTGACGCGCCGCGGGCCTCGGCGGCCATCACCGGCCTGATGATCGGCATCATCCTGGAGACCGGCAACCTGGCCCTGCTGGGGGCCCAACGGGTGCGCCTGCCCACCATGATCCAGTCGGTGACCTATGACCTGGGGGGGGTGTTCATCACCAACAAAAAGATCATGATCGTGCTGGTGTCGCTGGGGCTGATGCTGACCCTGCACCAGTTCGTGCGCCGCACCAAGTGGGGTATGGCCATGCGGGCCATGGCCTACGACTACGCGGTGGTGCCGCTGATGGGGGTGCCGCTGAACAAGATCGCGGCCATGACCTTTGCCATCGGCTCGGCCCTGGCCGCGGCCGCCGGCATCCTCTACGGCGTGGCCTATCCCGTGCTGGACCCCTACATGGGCATCGTCTTCGGGTGGAAGGCCTTTGTGGCCGCCATCCTGGGCGGGCGCGGCTCGATCATGGGGGCCTGCCTGGCCGGTTTCCTGCTGGGCTTCATCGAGATATTCGTGACCATGGTCTTTCCCTCCACCCTGCGCGATCTCATCGCCTACGGCATCATAATGCTCATCCTGGTTTTTAGGCCGCACGGCTTCTTTGGCGAGGCTTATAGCGCGCGGCTGCGGTTGTGAGGCGCCGACGGATCATGGCAATCATCAAACGCATAACCAGCTCCCTGGCCGCCTGGGTCGCCGCCACCCCGCTGTTGGCCTGGCTCCTGGGGGCCCTGGCGGCGGTGTTGCTGGAGCACGGGGTCGGCCGGCCCCTGGCCGACCTCCTGGGCCTGCCCAAGGTGCCGGTGCTTTTCGGCATGGTGCTGGCGCTCAAGAGCCCCGGGCTCATCCTATCTGCCGTGGCCTACGGCACGATCATCTACATCGTCCCCATCGTGCTCATCACCCGCCTGGGGGCCGGGGTGCTAAACCAGGCGGCCGCCGGCCTGCTGCGGCTGAACCTCTCGGCCTCGGTGGTGATCCACTTGTGCCTGCTCTACGCCGTGTTGCACCTGTGGTCCGACATCAGCGACTACCGGGTGCTCACCCTCAAGCTCACCCTCATCGCGGTGATGCTCACCCTGAGCCTCAACGTTATCAACGGCTACATGGGCGAGTTCTCCTGCTCCCACCCGGGCTTCATGGCCCTGGGGGCCTACGTCACCTCGGTCTTCACGGTGGCCTTTTTCGTAAAAGACAAGCTCTTCGGCCCTCCCCTGCTGCCGCCGGAGCTGGGGCCCTACTTCTTCCCGGTGGCCCTGGTCCTGGGCGGGCTGGCCGCCGCCCTGGGAGCCCTGCTGGTGGCCATCCCCTCGTTCCGCACCCGGGGCGACTACCTGGCCATCATCTCGCTGGCCTTCATGTTCATCGTAAAGAGCGCCATCGAAAACCTGGAGGTGGTGGGCGGGGCCCGCGGCCTGCGCAGCCAGCCGGACTGGGCCAACCTGCCCTTCGTATTTTTGGTCACCGTGCTGTGCGTCTGGGTCATCAACAACTTTGTCAACTCCACCATGGGCAAGGCCCTCAACGCGGTGCGTGACAACGAGATGGCGGCCGAGGCCATGACCGTGGACACCCGGCGCACCAAGATAGTGGCCTTCATGTTCGCCGGCTTCTGGGCCGGGGTGGCCGGCGGGCTTTTCGCCCATGTGCTGCGCTATGTCAACCCGGCCACCTTTGGCATCCAGCGCCTGGCCGAGGTGTTGGCCATGGTCTACTTCGGCGGGCTCAACTCGGTCTACGGCTCCATCGTGGGCGCGGTGAGCATCAACCTGCTCGGCGAGGCCCTGCGCCCTCTGGAGTTGTTCAAGTGGATCATCATTCCCCTGCTCTTGATCCTGGTGATGATCTACCGTCCCACCGGCCTGGTCTCTTTCAAGGAATTCAACGTGCGCCGCTTGGTCAGTCCCAAGACGCCGCCGGGAGGAGACCGCTAGCATGTCTCTCTTGCGGGTGGAGCACATGACCCACTACTTCGGCGGGCTCCAGGCGGTCTCCGACTACGCCCTGGAGCTGGAGCCGGGCCAGATCAAGGGGCTCATCGGTCCCAACGGGGCGGGCAAGACCACCATCTTCAACCTCATCACCGGCATCCACACCCCTTCAGAGGGCCACGTCTACCTCGACGGCCAAGAGATAACCGGCCTGCGGCCCCACCGCATCGCGGCCCAGGGCCTGGGGCGCACCTTCCAGAACCTGGCCCTGTGGCGGCACATGACCGTGCTGGAACACGTGAAGATGGCCCACTACTCCCGCATCGACTACGGGCTGGTGGGGGCCTTTTTGGGCTCCCGGCGGCGGCGGGTCCAGGAGCAGGAATTCACCGAGCGCTCCCGGGAACTCTTGCGAATGCTGGACATCGAGAGCCACGCCGAGCAACTGGTGGTCAACCTGCCCTACGGGGTGCAGCGCCGGGTGGAGATGGCCCGGGCCCTGGCCACCGACCCCAAGGTCCTGCTGCTGGACGAACCCACCGTGGGCATGACCGCCGAGGAACTGCGCCAGATGATCGAGGTCATCCACCTGGTGCACCAGCGGCTGGGCCTGGCGGTCTTCATCATCGAGCACCGCCTGCGCTTTGTCATGGAGCTGTGCCAAGAGGTCCAGACCCTGGTCTTCGGCCGGGTGGTGGCCCAGGGCGAGCCGGAAGAGATACTCAACCACCCCAAGGTGATCGAGGCCTACCTCGGCGAGGATTGGGAAGACTGATGCTGCTCCAGGTGCAAAACCTGCGGGTCTCCTACGACGGCATCCGCGCCCTGCACGGCGTCGACTTTAACATCGACGCCGGCGAGATCGTCACCATCATCGGGGCCAACGGGGCCGGCAAGAGCACCACCCTGCGGGCCATCTCGCACCTGGTGCAGGTGGAGCCCGGCAGCCGGATCACCATGGAGGGCCGCGACCTGCTCAAGCTGCCGGCCGACCAGGTGGTGAGCCGCCTGGGCATCAGCCACGTGCCCGAGGGCCGCCGGCTCTTCGGCAACCTCACCGTGCTGGAAAACCTCCAGCTCGCCACCTTTGCCCGCCACGACAGCGCGGCCGTCAAGAAAGACCTGAAGAGGGTCTTCGCCACCTTTGAGCGCCTGGCGGAGCGCAAGGACCAGAAGGCCGGCACCCTAAGCGGCGGCGAGCAGCAGATGCTGGCCGTGGGTCGGGCCCTGATGAGCGGCCGCCGGCTGATGCTCTTGGACGAGCCTTCCATGGGCCTGTCGCCCCTTTTGATGTCGCGCGTCTTTGAGTCGCTCAAGGAGATCAACCGGGAGGGGACCACCATCCTGCTGGTGGAGCAGAACGCCCGCATGGCCCTGAAGTTCGCCCAACGCGGCTACCTGCTGGAAAATGGCGAGATCGTGCGGCACGGCCCCACCGAGCGACTGCTAAACGACCCCGAGGTGAAAAAGGCCTACCTGGGGGGCTGAGCGCCCCACCCCACCCGCCGTGTGCCGCCGACCACCTCCCGCCGCGCCCATGCGTACCGGGCGGCTAGAGCAGCGGGGCAACAACCTCGCTCCAGAGCTGGTAGCCTCGGAAGTTGGGGTGTACGCCGTCGTAGGACAACCCCGGGGCCAACCACCCTCCCGGCGCCTGGAAATGCCGGTACAGATCAACGTAGTGGCACCGGCCGGTGGCGCACATCTTGCGCAGGGCCTGGTTGATCTGTCGGATCCTGGCGTTGCGCCGGTTCACCGGGCCCGGGGCCGCCGATACCGGTAGGATGCTCTGGAGGTATACCCGGCGCGCCGGCGCGCGCTCCACGATGCGCTTGATGTTGGCCACGATCTCCTGGTTGGAGCGCCGCCCCAGGTCGTTGTGACCGATCATGATAAAGAGCTTGTCGATCTGCAAACCGCCGAGGGAGGTGCCCAGGCGTTGCCACAGCCCCACCGTGGTGTCGGAGAAGATGCCCCGGTTTATCAGGCCGCGGCCCGGGAAATACTCGTCCAAGGCAAAGCGCCGGGTGATGCTGTCGCCGATAAAGACCACCACCCGGCGGCCGGCCAGGCGGCGGTTGAGCTCGGCGTACTCCTCGCACATGGCGCGGTAAGTGGGGTGGGACAGTACCGGCTCATCGCCAGGGACCGGCGGTAACCAACCGGCTGGCAACAGGCGCTGGGCCAGGTAGATGTTGGCCGGCAGCAGGGCGGCGATGAGCAGCGGCACCCACCACCGCCGGCCTCGCCCCGGTCTAGAGGTTGACACGGCGGATCACTTTTTGCAGTCCGGCGGCCACCACCAACAGGCCGGCCAGCAAGAGCCCAAAGGCCAGGGGCAGGCTCCAGGTGTTGGGCGGTGACTGGGCCAAGTGGAAGACCGGGTTGTACTTAACCAAGAAAGGCCCGTGCAAAAGGAACAGCTCGTAGGACACCGCGCCGCAGAACAACAGAAAGCGGCTGGACCACCCGGCGCGCCCCGCCCAGGCGGCCAGGGCCAAAATCGACAGGCCAAAGACCAGGCTGTTGATTTCACCCACCGCCAGCCCGGCCAGCGATGACGGCGCCTTGGCCTTGATCACCGGCAGGAAATACTTCACCACTCCAAACCCGGCCAGGCCGACCAGCCCCAACACCACCGTCCCGGCGGGATGCCGCCGGGCCAACCGGCGCAGGCCCGGCCGGCGGTAGGCCAAGGAGCAGCCGGCCACAAAGGCGAAATGGTGGTACCAGCCCACGTGCAGCACGTAGTACTCCAGCATCATCACCCCGTGGGCGCAGACCAGCAACGCCAGCAAGGCCAAGCGAGGACGCAGCCAGGAAAAGGTCAGGGCGAACAGCACGTACCACACCAGCAGGAAGGTAACGAACCAGCGCACGTAGTCCAGGTTTTGGGTAAGCGGCGTGATGTTGATCCCCAGCAGGGTGAGCGCCACCTGGCCGGCGGGATAGGTGCGGTCCAGGATGAGGTAGTCCAGTCCCAAGATCATCACGGTGATGATCCAGTAGGGGACCATCACCCGCCGCACCCGCCGCGCGATGAAGGCCCCCCAGGCCGGGGATTTGTCCAAGAACGAGCAGGTAAGGCCGTAGCCGGAGAGCATCAAAAATACGGCCACCGCCTCACCGCTCATCACCAGCCAGGCCTTGGGGTGAGCCACGTGCACCCACAGGTGACCCAGCACCACCAGCAATATGGCCAGGCCCTTGACCTGGTCGGTCTGCTCCCGCACCAGGGCCGGCTCCCCGCTGGCGCCGCGGCGCAAGGTGGCCAGGGTTACCAGACCTATGGCGGCCAGGATGAGCCAATTATCCAGGTTGGGCGACGAGGCGGTCATGTAGGAGGTTTGAAAATTCAGCACTGCCCTGCCTGTGAGTCATGGGTCGCAAGGGCGCTGCGGCCCCGGCGCGATCATCCCTGGAGCAGGTCTACCAAGCGCTGCATGCGCTCCTGGTCCTGGTACGAAGTGACCGGCCATTTAAAACGGGAGCGAAGCTCGGCCATGGCCGCGGCGTATTTCTCCGGCGGCCGGCGGTCGATGACCACCGCCTTGAACACGTCGGCCACCTGCTCCAGCTCGGCGGGTCCCATGCCCAGCAGGGTCAGCTCCTGCAGGCCGAGGCGGAGGCCTGGTTTGCGCTCCAGGCCGGGCAGTAGCATGGGGTGGGTGATGAGGTTGCAAGCGGCCAGGCGGTGGCAGGCCTCCACCTGGTCGCCCAAGTCCTCCATGTTCACGAACAGCACATGACACTCGCTGGGGGTGGCGCGCCGGCCCAGCAGGGTGAACCCCCGCTGGCGCAACATCTCGGCAAAGCCCAGGGTGTTGTCGATGATCTGTTTGGCGTAGCGGGGATAAAACTCCAGCGTCTCTTCCAGGGTCACGGCCAGGGCCAGGATGCTGGAGGTATGATAGCTGGAGATCAACTGGCCGGCCTTGGTATGGAAGTAGTCGAAGAGTTCCTCCGAGTTGGTGGCGAAGTAGGCCTTTTGCACCGCCGGCAGGGTCTTGTGGGTGCTGCCCCCGACGGAGTGAAAGCCGTGGTGCAGGGCGTTGGGATAGGCCCCGCCGGCCACGAAGGCCATGACGTGGGATATGTCGTAGTGCAGCCGGCAGCTCTCGGGGGTGATGCGGCGCAGGCGCTCCAGGTCAAAGGTGTAGAGATATGACATGGGGTCCAGGTACAGCAACCGGGCGTCGAGCCGGCGGATATCCTCGGCCAGTTGGTCGTAGTCCACGTCCATCCACCCCTGGCCGTCATCGCACATGGGGATGTAGGCCAAGCGGCGGCCGATCAAGTCGGCGATGTTGCCGGTGTGGGTGTGGCCGCCCAACTCCGGGGCCAGGGCCAAAAAGAGGTCGTCCTTTTGGGTATGGGCGGTGATGACCATGGTCATGGCCACCATGCCCGACAGGGGCTTGAGGCTCACGAACTGCGCGTCCAGGAGTTGCTTGAGCCTCTCCACGCAGTGGTCGTAGAGGCGCTGGTATATCTCGGTGCCCGGGCAAAACCGTTGGTCTTGATACAGGTATTGGAAGAAGTAGCGGTTCACCGAAGAGGTGGCCAGGGCCAAGCGGGTGAAGGGAGACGGCAGGTTTTCGCTGGGGATAAACCAGAGCTGCTCCTGGGCCTCTTTTTCACTTTGAATCAACAGGTCGATTATTTGCCCTACTCCCATACATCCATGCCTTGTTAGAGTTCAATGATTATGGTTATTGGTGAGCACCCGGTCCCGCCCCTCCATCGGTCCCGACCCTCCCTAGTCGCCGCAGCCCGGTCCGGCCGCTTACTCCCGCGATCCCTGGGACAGCAGGTCCACTAGTTCCTGGTGCAGCCCCGGGGCGGCGGCCACTATGCCCATCTTGTCATCACTCAGGGGGCTGCCGTCAAGGTTGCTCACCACCCCGCCGGCCTGACGCACCATGAGTATGCCGGCGGCCACGTCCCAGGGCTCGTAGGTCAGCTCCCAGAAGCCGTCCAGGTTGCCGGCGGCCACGTAGGCCAGGTTCAAGGCCGCCGAGCCCAAACGCATGAAGGTGGCCCCGGCCCGCATCACCCGGTTGACCGATCCGGCCATCTCCCGCCGGCGGCGCTCGGGGTTGTGCGGCAGGCCGATGCCCAGGAGGGCGTCGCATACCCGAGCGGTTTTCGAGACCTCGAGGCGCTTACCGTTCAGCTCCACCGGTCCGCCCCGCCAGGCGGTGAACAAAGCGTCCATGATGGGATTGTAGACCACGCCGCAGCAGGGATCACCTTTATGCACGGCGGCCACGCTCACCGCGAAGATGGGGATGTTGCGCACGAAGTTCATGGTGCCGTCCAAGGGATCGATGAGCCAGTGGATGGACTCCGGGTCGCCCGGGCCCAAAACCCCGCTCTCCTCGGCCACCAGGGTGTGGTCCGGGAACCGGCTGTGCAAGCAGTCGAGGATATACTCCTCGGCCCGCCGGTCGGCCTCGGTCACCAGGTCGTGCGGCCCGCTCTTGGTGTCGGCCCTTAGTCCCGAGGCGAACAGCCGCTTCATCACCCGCCCGGCCCGCAGCGCGGCCTCGATGGCCCGCGGCAGCAGCAGGTTGGCCGGGTCTTGCAGTTCGTCTTTTAGTAGGCTCAAGCTTCCCCCTGCCCGGCATCTCCCGGCCCGGCGATATCAGGACCGGTCATGCCATGCTGGTTGTCCAGGCCAATGGTTATACGCACCTTGCCGGTGGGCGCGATCTTCACCTCGTCGACCACCTCGATCTCCGGCTCCACCCCGGGAAGGGTCTGGCGGAACTTGTCCAGGATCAGCCTGCTATCCTCATCGGCCAGATCGTGTCGCAGCTTCAATCTAATAATGATGTGGTCCTCCCGGTCCTGCTCTATCTGGTAGCGCTCCACGGCCGGAAAATCTTTGAGCAGGTGGGGGAAGAAATGCCCGGTGAGCCGCCGGCCGTCCGGGGTGACGATCATGTCCACCACCTTGCCCTCCACCTTGGTGATACGCGGTAGAGAGCGGCCGCAGGCGCAGGGGCCCTGGTCCAGCCAGGCCGAGGTGTCGCCCACCCGGTAGCGGATAAAGGGCTGGGCGAAGTTGTGTAGGTCGGTCACCACCACCTCGCCCAACTCGCCGGGCTCGGCCGGCCGGCCGTCGGCCAGTATCTCCATCATCAGGTTCTCGGCCGAGACGTGCATGCCCTGGTGGGCCGGGCACTCGGCGGCCATGAGCATAAACTCCCGGCTGCCGTAGGTCTCAAAGACCGGGCACCCAAACACCTCCTGGATCATCTCGCGCTGGTGGTCAAAGAGAGTCTCGGCCCCGGTGAGCACCGAGACCAGGGGCCGGCGCGGACGCCAGCCGGTCTGCCGGGCGCGGGTGCAAAGCACCTCGGCCGCCGAGGGATAGATCACCAGGTTGTCCGGCCTCAGCCGGTCGATGCGCCGCAGAGCGCGGTCGGTGTCTTGGGGCGAGAGCATGCGGTAGTAGCTGACGTAGTGCTGGCGCAGCAGCATCCGGTGCACCGCCCGCTTGAACTGGGCCGCCCGGGGCAAGGGTATGAGGTCCGAGCTCCAGACGTGCAACTGGCGGCGGCCCGGCGCCACCCCGGCCCAGGCGTACCCCCGCCGGCTCACGGCCTGGCGCCAGTGGTCCGACTCCGGGTTGAGCATGAAGCTCAGCGGCTGGCCCAGGGTGCCGCCGGTGGTCTTGGGGTAGCTGCCCGCCGGCAAGGGATCGGCCAGGAAGCGACTGGGCTGGGCGGTGATGGTTTGCTTATCCACCAGGGGCAACAACGAAAGGTCGCGCTGGGCCACCACCTGCTCCACCGTCAGCCGGTTATCGGCGAACCACTGCCGGTAGAAGTCGACCCGGTCCACCGCCCAGGCCAGCAGCACGGCCAGCTCTCGCCACTGCATGTCTTGCAGCGCCTCGGGCCCCAGCCACTGGGTTCGGCTGATGGTCTTTTCCACTCGGGGGGTGATCTTGCCGCGCAGCCTCTCAAAGACCGGTTGCAGCAAGTGGCAGTAGAGCCGGGCGTATGGCGGCAGGTCAGCGGGGTACACGTTCTCTCCCAAACAAGTAGTTTCGCCAGCCCCTATGGGCAAGCAGCAGGCCGGCGGCGCCCTTCGATTGTCGGCGTTCATAGCGCTAAAGTCAAGAATGGCTGGCCACTACCGGTGACGGGCTCGTGATTGTGATAAATCCCTGGTAGACTGATCACAGCGGCGCCCACGGCCGTAACCACGGGGTGGGCCGTGTCAACCCAAACCACCCCGCTCAACCGAGGGAGACCCATGCCCCGCATCCTGGCCATCTCCGGCAGTCCCCGCCGCCAGGGCAACACCAGCACCCTGCTGGCCGAGGCGGTGGAAGGGGCGCGCCGGGCCGGAGCCGAAGTGACCGAGGTGTTCCTGCGCGAGTTGGACATGTCCCCCTGCCTGGAAATCTACGGTTGCAAGACCAACGGCCGCTGCGCCATCAACGATGACTTCCAGGCGGTGTACGACCAGCTCTTGGCCTGCCACGGATTAATCTTGGCCTCGCCCATCTTTTTCTACACCGTCAGCGCCCAGACCAAGATACTCATGGACCGCTGCCAGAGCCTGTGGGTCAAGAAATATTGGATCGACAAGACGCCCTTTGGCCAGGGCGAGTTCACCCGCAAGGGACTTTTCATCTCGGCCGCGGCCACCCGGGGCAAGAAGCTTTTCGACCCGGCCCTGCTGTCGGTGCGCTACTTCTTTGACGTATTGGACATGGAGCTGTGGCGCAGCCTCTTGGTGCGCGGGGTGGATTTTGCCGGCGATGTGCTGGAGCGTCCCGAACAACTCGACCGGGCCCGCCAGGACGGCCGCGACCTGGTCCTGGCCTTGTCCCAAGCCTGAGCCCTTGATCTTGAGGCGCCTTGACACCCCCGGTGGGGTTTGCTACTAAAGAGGAGATAATTGCTCGACGAGCCATAACGAGGGATGGCCTTATGGATGCAGGAGGCAAAGGGCGGACCGCGTCCGCCCGCGCGCTGCCGGCCAAGCGAATACCGACCCCCCACTACGGTGGGAGGTTTTTTTTGGCGCGGCCCTGGTCGGCCCGTAGCCGCGGGAGGCTTGCCCTTGGACTTTAACCGGCGCAACCTGCTGGGCCTGGAGGGTTTTTCGGCCGAGGAGATCACCCACATCCTCGACACCGCCGAGTCCATGAAGCAGATCAACCTGCGGCCCATCAAGAAAGTACCCACCCTGCGCGGCCGCACCGTGGTGCTGTTTTTCTTCGAGCCCTCCACCCGCACCCGCACCTCCTTCGACCTGGCGGCCAAGCGCCTCAGCGCTGACAGCGTGTCGCTTTCGGCCAGCACCAGCAGCCTGACCAAGGGCGAAACCCTCATCGACACCGCCCGCAACCTGGAGGCCATGGGGCCGGACCTCATCGTCATGCGCCATTCCATGTCCGGTGCGCCCCACATGCTGGCCCGCCATGTATCCCCCGGTATCATCAACGCCGGCGACGGCACCCACGAGCACCCCACCCAGGCCCTGCTGGACATGATGACCATCCGCCAGCACAAGGGCCGCCTCGACGGGCTCAAAGTAACCATCATCGGCGACATCTCCCACTCGCGGGTGGCCCGCTCGGGCATCATCGGCCTGGGCACCATGGGCTCCACGGTAACCGTCTACGGCCCCAAGACCCTGCTGCCGCCGGCGCCCGCCAGCCTCGGGGTGCAAGTGGCCGGGTCCATGGACGAGGCGGTGGCCGACGCCGACGTGATCATGATGCTTAGGGTGCAGCAGGAGCGCCTGGGCGAGGTGCTCTTCCCTTCCCTGCGCGAATACGCCCAGCGCTTCGGCCTGGCCCAGCGCCACCTCAAGCTGGCCCGGCCCGATGTGCTGGTTATGCACCCCGGCCCCATCAACCGCGGGGTGGAGATTTCCCCCGAGGTGGCCGACGGCCCCTTTTCGGTAATCCTGGACCAGGTGGCCAACGGGGTGGCGGTGCGCATGGCCCTGCTCTACCTACTCATGAGCGGCGCCGACTCAGAGGAGACCTAGGCTTTCCCGCGGCGCGTCCAGGCCGGCCGCAGTTAACGGCAAACCCGAACCGCCCGCGGTGGTTCATTAGATAAAGCTGGATGGCGTAGATGAGCATCCTGTTAAAAAACGGCCGCATCTTCTGCCCCGCCTCGGGCATGGACCAACTCGGAGACCTGCTGGTGGAAGGCCCGGTCATCGCCGAGTTGGGCGGCTCCCTGCCGGCCGGCGACGCCGAGGTCATCGACTGCCAGGGGCTTTGGGTCACCCCCGGGCTCATCGACATGCACGTGCACCTGCGCGAGCCCGGACACGAATACAAAGAAACCATCGCCAGCGGCACCCGGGCCGCGGCAGCCGGCGGGTTCACCGCCGTGGCGCCCATGCCCAACACCAACCCGGTCAACGACAGCCGTTCAGTCACCGACTTCATCCTGGAGCAGTCCGCCCGCCACGGCGCCGCCCGGGTCTACCCGGTGGGGGCCATAACCAAGGACCTGGCCGGCCGGGAGCTCACCGAAATGGCCGAGCTCAAGGAGGCCGGCTGCGTAGCCGTGAGCGACGACGGCAAACCGGTGGCGGCCAGCCGCATGCTGCGCCGGGCCATGGAGTACGCCGCCACCTTTGACCTGCCGGTGATCTGCCACAGCGAGGACCCCGGCCTGGCGGACGGCGGGGTGATGCACGAGGGCGAGGTCTCCACCCGCCTGGGCCTGGCCGGCATCCCGGCCGAGGCCGAGGTGACCGCGGTGGAGCGCGACCTCGCCTTGGCCCTGCTCACCGGGGCCCGGGTGCACATCGCCCACATCTCCTGCGCCGGTTCGGTGGCCGCCCTGGCCCGGGCCAAGGCGGCCGGCGGCCGGGTGAGCGGCGAGACGGCTCCCCACTACCTGGCCCTGGACCACCGCGCGGTGGGCGAGTATGACACCCACGCCAAGATGAATCCGCCCCTGCGTACCCCCCAAGACGTGGCCGCGGTGCGCCAGGGCCTGGCCGATGGCACCATCGACGCCTTGGCCACCGACCACGCGCCGCACTCGGTGCTGGAAAAAGCGGTGGAGTTCGACCTGGCCGCCTTTGGCGTGGTGGGCCTGGAGACCGCCCTGGGGGTGGTGATGGCGCTGGTGGAGCAGGGGGAGCTGAGCTTGGCGCGGGCCATCGAGGCCATGACCGCCCGGCCCGCGGCCATCCTGGACCTGCCGGGCGGGCGCTTGCAAAAAGGAGGGCCGGCCGACATATGCGTCATGGACCCGGCGGCTAGCTGGAGAGTGGACCCCCAGAATTTTTATTCGCTTTCGCGCAACACTCCCTTTGCTGGCCACGACCTGGTGGGAAGGGCTATACTTACTATCTGCGGCGGAGAAATCACCCATCGGTTTAAGGAGGAGACGGCGTGAGCAAAAACGGCGGGCAATTCGCCTTCATGGAAATGATCGCGCTCATCAGCGCCATCTGCATCGTGGGGTTGTTCCTCTTTGCCCAGTATGACCGGCAGAGCCAGCAGTGCGATCTGGTGGCTTCCGAGGCGTCCCAAAAGGTGCAACGCGCCCTGGACGCCTACTTCACCGCCAACCCGGAGGCCACCCTCACCGCCGAGTCGCTGGCCGGCGTCGAGGGGCTCAAGCTTACGCCGCCGCTGAAGCTGGAACTGGTGCGCGGCGCGAACAAGGCGGACAACTGGCAAGTGCGGCTGTGGCACCCCGAGGGGCAGTTGGTCTTCCTGGTCTCCCACAAGGGCATAACCCAAAAGCACCGGTAAGATTGGGCAGAAGACAAGCGCAAAAGGACGAGTCCCTGGTCCGCATGCTCCAATACGTGTTGGGGGTGCGTCCGGACCGTTTCGGCCTGGTGCCCGACGACGACGGCTGGGTCCCGGTCAAGGAACTGCTCAAGGCGCTGCACGACGAGGACGGCTGGCGCGGGGTGCGCCAGGGCATGATCCAGCAGGCGGCCGAGCATCTCTCGCCCGACACCCTGGAGCTGGCCCAGGGCCGCATCCGCTGCACCAGCCGCCGGCCGGACCCGCCGGACTACGGGGTGGACCCGCCGCCCCACCTGTTCATCGCGGTGCGCCGCCGGGGCTACCGGGTTATCCGCGAGCACGGGCTCAGTCCGCCGCCGGGCGGGGTGCTGGCCCTGGTGGCCGACGAGGGACTGGCCGTGCAACTGGGCCGGCGGCGCGACCCCCAGCCGGTGCTGGTGACGGTGCAGGCCCGCCAGGCCCAGGGCCGGGGAGTGGTCTTCGCCCTGTACGGCGACACCCTCTACCTTTGCGACCGGGTGCCGCCGGAATGCCTCATGGGCCCGCCGGTGCCCGAGGACGCGCCGGCCCGCAAAAAGGCCAAGAAGCCCCCGCCGGAGCCCGAGCCCCTGGTCACCCAGCCCCAGACGCCGCCCGGGTCCTTCAGCCTGTTCCCCGAGGAGCCGGAGAAGCCCTACAAGCGCAAGGGCATCAAGAAAGACATCGCCTGGAAACGGCAACGCCGCAAGGACCGGCGGAGGCCGCAATCCTAGGGCCCGCGGCCGGCGGTGGCCGACGTCTTTTTTGTTTGCCCGCGTTTTCGCTCCGTAGTAAATCGTTAAAGAGACCAAACGTGCTATCTTGGAAGCCAAGAAGATTTATCAAACGGGAAAGGATGGTCTAGATGGACACCTTCAGCAGCGTTGACCAGGCCCTCCAATTTGCCATCGACCGGGAGCAGGAGGCGGCCGACTTTTACAGCTCTCTGGCCGAGCGCGCCACGGCGCCGGGCATGAAGGACGTCTTCATGGGCTTCGCGGCCCAGGAAACCAAACACAAGAATAAGCTCCTGGCGGTGAAGCAGGGCGGCGACCTGCAACCGTCCGCCCAGAAAGTGGTCGACCTCCAGGTGTCGGACTACCTGGCCGAGGTGACCGCCAACGACGACATGGACCTGCAGGCCGCCCTCACCCTGGCCATGCAGCGGGAGAAGATGGCCTTCAAGCTCTATAGCGACCTGGCCGCCAGCGCCAGCGGTGAGCTGAGGGAGACCTTCCTGGCCCTGGCCCAGGAAGAAGCCGGGCACAAGGTACGGCTGGAGATCATATACGACGACCAGATACTGACCGACAACTAGCCCGTCTTGCCGCCAGGGAGACGGGAACCGTAGGTACGGGGCGCCGGAGCACGTCTCTGGGCTGCCCCGGGCCGTTTGGGGCGCGAGGAAAAACAGCGTGGTTAAAGCTCCTGTGGAGATATCGCCGGTTCGCAGCAAGCGCGAGCTCAAAGAGTTCATCCGGCTGCCCTGGAAGCTCTACGCCGGCGACCCCAACTGGGTCCCGCCCCTGCGGCGCATGCTAAGACGCCTGCTCGACGACCGCAAGCATCCCTACTGGCAGTTCAGCCGCCGCCAGCTCTTCCTGGCCCGGGTGGACGGCCAAACCGTGGGCCGCATCATGGCCCACGTGGACAATAACCACAACCAGTACCACCAGGAAAAGATGGGGGCCTGGGGCTTTTTCGAAAGCATCAACGACCCCCGGGTCTCCCGCGCCCTGTTTGACGCGGCCCGGGACTACCACCTGGCCCAGGGCATGGAGTTCATGCGCGGGCCGCTGAACCCCTCCACCAACTACGAGGTGGGTATGCTGGTGGAGGGCTTTGACCAGCCGCCGGTACTGATGATGGCCTACAACCCGCCCTACTACCGGGACCTGGCGGCCGACTACGGCTTTAGCAAGGAAAAGGGCCTGCTGGCCTTTTTCAACACCCGCGCCCGGTGGCATAGCTGGGACCTGAGCCGGGCCCGCCGCATCGCCGAGCGGGGCAATATCAGCATCCGTCTGCGGGGCCGCGACTTCCTGGAAGAGGTGCGGCTGCTCAACCGCATCTACCGCGATTGCTGGTCGGACAACTGGGGCTTCGTGCCCATGACCGACGGTGAAATCGTGGAGTCGGCCAAGGGGCTGCGTCCGCTGTTGTCCATGGTGAGCCAGAAGATGCTCTTTTTTTTATGCCACCGCGGCAAGGAGGTCGGCGGCTGCGTGGTGCTGCCGGACTTCAACCAGGTCCAGATTCACCTCAATGGCTCCCTGGGTCCTTGGTCTTTACTAAAGATTCTGTGGTACCGCCGCAAAATGGACAACCTGCGCTGTCTCATGCTGGGGGTGCCCAAGGGCATACGCCGGGCCGGCTTCGCCCTGGTGGCCCTGGACCAGGTGACCCGGGCCTTTGGGGAGGACAAGCGCTTCAACTCCATGGAGATGGGTTGGACCCTGGAAGACAACCAGGACATCAACCGGCTGCTGCTCCACGGCGGGGCCGAGCCCTACAAGCGTTACTGCATCTACCGCAAGGACCTCTAACTTGGCCCACCCTGCTGACATCGCCCGCTGCGAGGCATCATGAGCCCGCTGGTGGCCTTGGCCTTGCTCTGGGGATTGGCCTTACTGATCATGGGGGTCGTCTTTGCGGCCGGCGGCCTGGTGCAACGTCGCCTGCGGGCCGCCGCGCCGTGGCCGGGCCCCTGGCCCCGGGTGTCGGTGATCGTGCCGGCCAAGGGCGCCTCAGCCTCTTTTGCTGACGAGATCGGCAGCATCCTGGATCAGGACTATCCCGACTTCGAGGTGATCCTGGCGGTACAGGACGCAAACGACCCGGCCTACGGCGCGGCCCGGGACCTGGCCCGCCGCCGCGGCGGCCCCAAGGTGGTGCTGGCCGGCCAGTCCCAAACCTGCGGCCAAAAAAACTACAACCTGCTGGCCGGGCTGGCCGCCGCCGACCCCGCCGGCCGGGTGCTGGTCTTCAGCGACAGCGGCCACCAGGCCCCGCCGGACTGGCTGCGGCGCTTGGTGGAGCCGGTGGCCGCCGGCCGCGGCGAGGTGGCCTCGGGATTTCACCAGGCCGTGGCCGAGGCCGGCGGACTCTGGGCCCAGGCATGGCTGGTGTGTTTGCAGCTCATGTTCTGGAGCCGGCACGTGGGCTTCATGCGCCAGCCCTGGGGCGGCGCCACCGCCATCACCCGTTCCCTGCTGGATCACCTGGACCTGGCCGGGATGTGGTCGCAAACCGTGGTGGACGACGTCACCCTGGGCCGGCGTCTGCGCCAGGCCGACCGTGTCATGCAGCCGGTGCCGGACCCGCCGCTCCTCACCCGCCTGCAAGCGGTGAGTTGGCGCCAGTGGTTCGACTGGCTCAACCGCCAACTAATATACATCAAGTTCATCGACCCGGCCTCCTGGCTCTTGCTGGGCCTGGTCTCCTGGGGCCTGCTGGCCTTGGTACTGGCGGCCCTGGCCGCAGTGGTGGCCCTGGCGGCCGGCGCGGCGCCGCCCTGGTTCGGCCTGAGCGCCGCGGCTTTCCTGGTGGGCCTGGTGCTCCTGGTCCATCTGCCGCGTACCAACCATCCCCAGCCCGGCCCCCTGGCCGCCTGGACCCCGGCCGGGGTGGCGCTGCTGTTCACCGCTGCCTTGGGTTTCATCCGCAACGCGTTTTGCCGGCATATCGACTGGGGCGGCATCCGCTACCGGGTGGGCCTCGGCGGCCGGGTGCGCTCCATCACCCGTCCCGGGCTGGGTCAACACGACACAACCCCACCCCGCGGGAGCCGGACATGAGAGTACTGGTCACCGGCGCCAGCGGATTTATAGGCGGTAACCTGGTCCGGCGGCTGCTGGAGCGGGGAGACCAGGTGGCCTGCCTGGTGCGCCGCTCCTCGGACCTGGGCCGCTTGCCCCGGGCCGGCCTGGAGCTGGTCCGGGGCGACCTGTCCCAAGACGACGACCGGCAATGGACCCAGGCCCTGTCCCGGGTCGAGGTGGTCTTTCACCTGGCCGGGGTGACCCGGGCCCTGCGACCGCGGGACTACCTGGCCGGCAACCCGCAAATCACCGCCAACCTGCTGGCCGCCATGGAGGCCCGCGCCCCGGCCCACGCGCGGCTGGTCTACCTGTCCAGCCAGGCCGCGGCCGGCCCCTGCGCCCAGCCGCCCGGCATTGATGAAGACGACGAGCCCCGGCCGGTGTCGGCCTATGGCCGGGCCAAGCTGGCCGCCGAGCGCCTGGTGCTGGAGGCCGGTTCTCGTCGCTGGGTCTGCGTAATCCGACCGCCGGCGGTCTACGGCCCGGGCGACTTAGAATTTCTGGAGCTCTTCCGTTGGATCCAGCGGGGGGTCACCGCGCTCAACGGGCTTAAGCCCCTGCCCATGAGCCTGGTGCACTGCCACGACCTGGTGGAAGCCATGCTCCTGGCCGCGGACAGCGACCAGGCCCGCGGCCGGGTCTACTTTGTCACCGACGGAGAGGCCCACACCTTTGCCGGCATCGCCCAGGCGGCGGCCGAGGCCTTGGGCCGCTCGCCGCTGCGTATCAAGGTGCCGCTGCACTTGGTATGGCTGCTCACCCGGCTAAACGGGCTACTGGGCCGCCTGCGGGGCTCGGCGCTGTACCTCAATCCTGACAAGTGGCTGGAGATCAAGCAGGCCGGTTGGCTCTGCCACGGCGACCGCGCCCGCCGCGAACTGGGCTTTACCCCGGCCTGGAACCTGGCCCGGGGCATGGTCCACACCGCCGAGTGGTACCGCCGGGCCGGCTGGCTGTAACCGGCCGCCGCGTACATTGTATTGCAAAGCCCTGGGGGTTTGGCGATACTATGGCTTAAGTCCCAACGCAGCCGAAAGCACCGCACCCGGCCTTGGCCGGCGCGCACCGGGAGGTTTCGCATGAAAGTTAAGAACTGGATGACGCCCGACCCTGTTACGGTTACCCCGGACACCCCCCTGATGGATGCCCAGAAAATCATGTCTGACAAAGGCATCCGGCGGCTCCCGGTGGTGGACAAATCCGGACGGGTGGTGGGCATCGTGACCCAGCGCAATATCATCGAGGCCTCGCCCTCGGAGGCCACCACCCTCAGCGTCTACGAGCTCAACTACCTGCTGTCCAAGCTTACCGTGGACAAGGTCATGTCCAAGGACCCGGTGGTGGTCTCCCCCGACGACCTGGTGATGGAGGTGATCCAGATCGGCCAAGAGCGGGGTATCGGCGCCTTCCCGGTGGTGGAGGACGGCAAGCTTGTGGGCATCGCCACCGAGACCGAGATCATCAAGGCCATGATCCAGATACTGGGCACCCGTCCGGGACGCTCGGTGATCACCCTGGAGAACGTGGACCTGGAGGGCAACCTGGGGGCGGTGAGCCGTATCGCCTCGATCATTGAAAAACGCGGGGTACCGGTGGCGGCCATCTTCAGTCTGCCCCATCGCAGCGGGCCGGGCAGCCGGGTCTACATCCGGGTGCGCACCGAGCAGCCGGCCAACCTGCTGGGCGACTTGGTCAACGCCGGCTTCAAAATCGGCGAGTAGCCGGCTCACCATATCGATAACCCAACCACGCCGGCCCGGCCTTTTGCACCGCCCCGTGGTTGTGGCCGCGCCGGGGCGGACGATGGTCCTGGCCCCTGTTGGGAGAAGTATCTA
>JAMOVV010000194.1 GCA_027067385.1 Desulfarculaceae bacterium | reverse complement strand
GATCGCGCGCGTATTCGCGCAGCATCATGAAGGCTTCCAGGCCCGAGCGCCGCACGGGCTCGCTGTCCCAGGGCACCCAGTAGGCGGCGGCAAACCCGGCGATGATGATGAGTAGTTTATAGCGCTCTTTCATAACTCTTCCCGCCCAGATGGCAAAGGTGGTTATTTGGCCAAAAGGCCAACTACAGGCACTAAAAAACAGACCTACCGGGCCAGGTAAATCTTCTCCTGCACGTTGTTGGCCAGCACGCTCTCCACGCACTCGAAGAAGTCCAACACGCAGGGGGTTTTGAGAAAGTAAAACACCTGCACCCCTTGGCGTTGGTCGGCCAGCAGCCCGGCGTTCTTCAACACCGCCAAGTGCCGCGAGACCGTGGACATGTCGCATCCGATTATCTCGCGCAGCTCGGCCACGCACCGGGCCCCGCGGGAGAGCTCGTCTACGATCATCAGGCGGCTAGGGTGGGCCAGGGACTTTAACACCTGGGCCCGCGCCTCCCACCTGGCCTGTTGTCTTTGGTCCATGCCCGGCCTCCTTGTCTATTTGGCAATATAGCCAAATATACCCGTTTGTCAAGCCAGCCGCGGCCAAAGCTCACGGTTCCGGCCAAAGTTTTGTGGTTAGTTGTCCCGGCTCCGGCGGACTACTCCACCAGTTGGAATTTATCGTGCACCGCACCGCAGACCGGGCAACGGTCAGTGGGCTTTTGCTCTTTGACAAACCCACAGATCTGGCAGACCCAATACTCCTGGGGCGGTTCGGTTTCGCTGAGCCGAGCGGCGCGCTCATACAGAGAGCTGTTAGCTTCTTCTACGCATAGGAATTGGTCGATGGCGTTGGTGGCCACCTTGTCATTGGCGGCGCGGGATTGTTCCAGCAGGCTTTGGTATTGCTCCAGGGCCTGGGTGGTCTCCTCCACAAATTGTTTTTTCATATCGTAGAGCGTGGAGGCCACCTTGCCGCGAATCAACAGGCGGCACCGCTTCATGTGTACGCGGCGTGAATTCGCCAATACCCGAAACGCCCGGGCCAGGTGCTGCCGGTCCTCCTGGGAGGCCTTGCGGGCATACAACGATACCCGTTCGGCGTTGCGGGTTCCCAGGACATAAGCTTGCTCCAGAAATTTCTCGTCGCACACCGTCATTTCCGCACCCCGGTAATTAACCATCAACCAAAAAGCCACCGACTTAGTGTTTTTTCATTGTACTATATACTATAATCAGCATGGCAAAGAAACGCCTGTGCCCTGTAAGTTCCCCTACCGTTAGGCCTGCGGCGCCCTACCCCGCTGAGTTGACCTCGTCCAGAACCTCTCGAATGATCTCGGCGAAATCACGGGAGACGATCGGCTTCATCACGAACCGCTTCACCCCACGGCTGGCCGCCACGTCGCTGGTGACTTGTTCGCTGAAACCGGTGCAAAGGATAATGGGCACTTCCGGCCGTAGAGCCAAGACCTCATCGGCCAACTCCAGGCCGGTCATATGGGGCATGGTGTAGTCGGTGATGAGCAGGTCGAAGCTGTCAGGGTCTTGCTGAAAAAGCTCCAAGGCCCGGCGGCCGGAACTGGCGGCGGTAATTTGGTAGCCGAGCTCCTGCAGCAGGTCCTGCCAAACCGCCAGCAGCATCTCTTCGTCGTCTACTAACATGACGTGTTCGCTGCCGGTGGGCAACGGGGATATCCTCACCCCTGGCGCCTCGGACATACCGTCGGTGAGAATCTCGGGCAGGTAGATATCCACCGTGGTGCCGAGGCCTGGTTCGCTGTTGATGGCGATATCCCCGCCGCGGCTGGTAACGATTCCATGGACCACCGCCAGGCCCATGCCGGTGCCCTCGCCTTTTTCCTTGGTGGTAAAAAACGGGTCGAAGACGCGCTCCAAGAGATCCTTTTTCATACCGTGGCCGGTATCAGCCACGGTTAGCTTTTGATAGCGCCCTGGCGGTAGGGAACCAAACATAAAGGCCTGCTTGCGTTCCAATTCCACCCGCTTAAGGGTCACGGTAAGCCGGCCGCCGTTTTGCCGCATGGCCTGCGCGGCGTTGGTGCACAGGTTGAGGATCACCTGGTGGAGCTGGGTAGGGTCTCCCATTATGGTGGCGTTGTGCGAAATCTGTTTGCGGATTTCTATGGTGGCCGGCAGAGTCGCCTGCAGCATCTTCACCACCTCTTCGGCCACGACACCTATATCCACCGGCTTAGTTTCTTGCTCGCTCTGGCGGCTGAAGGTCAGTATCTGCTTCACCAACTCGGCGGCGCGGTTGGCCGCGTCCAATATCCGCTTCAGGTTGTGGCCCAGGCGCGAGTCGGGCTCGGCGGCGGCCAGGGAAATCTCGGTAAAGCCGATGATACCGCCGAGGATGTTGTTGAAGTCGTGCGCGATACCTCCGGCCAGGGTGCCTATGGCCTCCATTTTGTGCGCCTGGCGCAGCCGGTTCTCCAGCTCCACCTGTTTGCTTATGTCGCGTCGCACCGACACGTACCCGCTGATCCGGCCGCCAGCGTCACGTATGGGCGATATGGTGGCGTCTTGGAGGATGACGCGGTCGTCCTTGCCGTAGCTGGTTACCCGGCCGGTCCAGGCCGTAGAGCTCTCCACGCTTTGCCAAAGCTGGCGGGCAAAGGTGTCGTCGTGGCGGCCGCCGCTCAAGTAATCCGGGGTTTTCCCGATGACCTCTTGGCGGGTGTAGCCGGTCACGCGCTCAAAGGCGGGGTTGACGTATTGGATGTTACCGTCTTTGTCGGTGATGATTACGTCTTCGTTGGCCTGCTCGATGGCGGTGGCCAACCGCAGCCGCTCATCCTCGTCCTTTTTCCGCTGGGTAATGTCGCGCACCGTGGCCAGCAGGTAGGGCTCTCCGTCGATCTCGATGCGGCTTAAACTTACCTCGGAGTCAAACTCGGCCCCATCAGCCCGCATGTGCCGCCATTCGAAAATCTGGGCCTCACCGGTATAGGCCTTTCCCATTACCTCGCGGGCCTTGGTGAGCGAGGGCGCACCGTCGGGCTGCAACTCGGGCGAAAAGTTGACCGGGGAACGGCCCAATAATTCCTTTTTGCTGGCGCCGAAAACCGAGGAGGTCTTGGCGTTACAGTCAAAAAAGCTATTTCCCTTCAGCAAGAAGGTGGGATCGTAGGCCGCGTCAAACAGGGTGCGGTAGCGGCTCTCACTATTGATGATGGCCTGTTCGGTCTGCTTGCGTTGGGTGATGTCGCGTATGATGCTGATGGCGTACCATTGCTCATTGAGCTGCAAAAATGAAATCGACACCTCCACGTCGATCATGCTGCCGTCTTTGCACTTGCCCGTCAGCTCCAGGGTTTTACCCACCTCCGGGCCACGACCGTTGGCAAATCTTTTCAACAAGGTTGCGTAGCGCTGGCGCAGGCTATTGGGCGCCATGATGCGATGCAGGTCCTGACCGAGCATCTCTTGGGCGCTGTAGCCAAATATCTGCTCGGCCGCCTTGTTCCAGAAATAGCACTTGCCCGCCGGATCGATCATGATGATAGCGTCCAGGGCGTTGGAGCTGATGCTTCGAAACAGAGTCTCGCTTTCGCGCAGGGCGCTCTCCACCCGTTTGAGCGCGGAGATGTCCTTGAGGTTAACCACCACCCCCACCGGGGCGCCGCTGGCATTGCAATACACGGCGGCGCTGATGCTCACGTCAATGACACGTCCGTCCTTGGTCAGCCGCTTGGTCTCAAACTCCACCGGAACATCTTGGTCGGTATAAAGCTCCGTCAGGACCTGGCTGGTCTTTTCTTCCTGGTCGGCCGGCACGAAATCTATCCGGCGGCCGCACAACTCCTCGGCCTGCCATCCAAACACGCGGGTAAAGGCGGGATTGATGTAGGTGACGTTGCCCAGGTTGTCGCAGACCACCATGGGGTCCGGCGAGGCCCGCAGCACCGTCCGGTTCTTCTCTAGGGATTCCTTGAGGGCCGCTTCGGCCGCCACTCGTTGACGCTCCGACAACATCTGCCGGAAGATCATGTAGCCCGACAGTAGGCAAATGACAAACATCACCGCCGCGCCCCACAAAGTGGGGTGACGGATCACACTGCGCATCTCGGCTTTGACATCCTCTATATAGATGCCGGTGCCGACGATCCATCCCCAGGGCTTGAACTCATTGACAAACGATATTTTGGATACGATGCGCTTGGGATCGTCCTTCCATTGCCACTTGTAGCCCACGTAGCCCGAGCCATTGTGCTTGACCGCTTTGACGAATTCCAGGAACAGGCGTTTGCCCGACGGATCGGCAAAGTTGCTAAGGTCGGTGCCGTCCAAATCCGAGCGGTAGGGATGCATGATCATGTAGGGCCGCATGTCGTTGATCCAGAAGTAGTCCTTACCCTCCGGGCCATAGCGCATAGCCTGGATGGTCTCCACTGCGCGGGCCTGGGCCTCGGCCTTGGAGAGTGCTCCCTGCTGGACCATGCGGTGGTAGTTGGCCATGATATTCCAGGCGCTCTGGGTGAGCTCCCGGATCATCTCGCGTTTTTTAGCCAGGATCGCCTTTTCCATGCTCGGCAGGATGAAACAGAATACGGTTACGCCAAACAAGACGGCGCCGGACAGGGCAGGTAGAATAATTCGCCAGAATCTTAGCATGCAGCAGTTCCCGAAGAAATTCCAGCACAACGTTTTTAGTGTACTGCATTGGACGGCCTTTGACACCGGCCTTTGAGCGGTGAAGCGCTTTTTCCTATTACTTTCTTTCCCGGGATGTAAGCTCAGTCCTCCAGCACTGCCCGGACGCGCTGGGCCAGGGACACGGCCGCGGCCAGTCCTTGGTCGGGGTCGCCGGCCTCCAGCATTTCCCGCACCAGGGCGCTGCCCACGATCACCCCGTCGGCCACCCGGCCCAGGGCGGCGGCCTGCTCCGGAGTCGCCACCCCAAAGCCCACCGCCACCGGCAACCCGGCGGTCCGCCGCACTTGGCCCAGCGCTTTTAACATCGTCGTATCAATCTCCAGCCCGCTGCCGGTCACCCCGGCGAGGGGCACGTAGTACAAGAACCCGCGACTATCGCGCAAGATGCCCCGCAGGCGCCTGTCGCCGGTGAGCAGGGTGGCCATGAAGATAGTGTCAAGGTCCTGGGCGCGGGCCGCCGTGATCCAGGGGCCGGCCTCCTCGGGCGGCAGGTCGGGGATGATCACCCCGGCCACACCGGCGGCCGCCGCCCGGCGGGCAAACTCGTCCGCTCCCATCTGCAACACCGGGTTGTAGTAGGTCATGATCACCAGCGGCGCGCTCACCTGGCCGGCGGCCCGGGCGGCCAGGCGCAACACCCCCGCCGGGGTGGCCCCGGCCTCCAGGGCCCGCTGGCTGGAGGCTTGGATGGTGGGGCCGTCGGCCAGGGGATCGGAAAAGGGTATGCCGATCTCGATCACGTCGGCCCCGGCCGCGGCCAGTTGTTTGACCAGGGCCAGGCATCGCTGGTCGTCGGGAAAGCCGCCGGTGACAAACGGAATAAAGGCGGCGCGGTTTGATTCCTGGGCGCGGGACAAGGCCCGGCTGATTTTCGAGGCCATTATCGTTCCTCCAAGATGGCTTGGACTTGGCTTACGTCTTTGTCGCCCCGGCCGGATAGGCACACCAGCACCACCGCGTCGCCGGGCATGTCCCGGGCCAGGCGGCGCACGTGGGCCAGGGCGTGGGCGCTCTCCAGAGCCGGGATGATGCCCTCGGTCCGGGCCAGCTCCATGAAGGCGTCCAGCGCCTGGTCGTCGGTCACCGTGGTGTAGGTCACCCGGCCGCTGTCTTTGAGCTGGCTGTGCTCCGGCCCCACCCCGGGGTAGTCCAGGCCGGCGGCTATGGAGTGGGCCTCGCGTATCTGCCCGTCCGGCTCCTGCAGCAGGTAGAGGTGGGCCCCGTGCAACACCCCGGGACTGCCGCCGCAAAGGCTGGCGGCGTGTTGGCCGGTGGCCATCCCCAGGCCGCCGGCCTCCACCCCGATGAGTTCCACCGGGTCGTCACGAAAGGCGTGGAACATGCCCATGGCGTTGCTGCCGGCTCCCACGCAGGCCACTACGGTATCCGGCAGCCGCCCCACCCGGTTAAGCACCTGGCGGCGGGCCTCGACTCCGATTACCGACTGGAAGTGGCGCACCATCAGGGGATAGGGATGGGGGCCGATCACCGAACCGATGATGTAATGGGTGTGGGCCACGCCGGCCACCCAGTCCCGGATGGCCTGGTTCACCGCGTCCTTTAGCGACCGGCTGCCCGAGCTCACCGGCGCCACCTCCGCCCCCAGCATCTGCATACGGGTGACGTTGAGGGCCTGGCGCTCCATGTCCCGGGTGCCCATGTACACCAGGCACTCCAGGCCCATCAGGGCGGCGGCGGTGGCGGTGGCCACCCCATGCTGACCCGCCCCGGTCTCGGCGATGATGCGGGTCTTGCCCATGCGGCGGGCCAGCAGCACCTGGCCTAGGGTGTTGTTGATCTTGTGGGCCCCGGTGTGGGTGAGGTCCTCGCGCTTGAGAAAAATACGCGCCCCGCCCAGGGACCGGCTCCAGCGGGTGGCCTCGTACAGCGGGGTCTCGCGCCCCACGTAGTTGACCAGCAGGTCGTCGAGCTCTTGGTTGAAGCCCGGGTCGTCCCGGGCCTGGTCAAAGGCCCGGCTCAGCTCATCCAGGGCCGGCATCAAGGTCTCGGGCACGAACCGTCCGCCATAGGGCCCGAAGTGGCCCTGCGGGTCCGGCTCGCCGTGGTCACTGCTTGGCTTGGGTGATGAATCGAGCCATTGCGGCATGGTCTTTTCTCCCTGGTTTGATTTCAACACCGCTGGAAACATCCACGGCGTAGGGTTTTACTTGTTCGATGGCCCGGCGCACGTTGTCCGGCCCTAAGCCGCCGGCCAGGATTACCCGGCGCTCCCGGGCCACCGGCCTGGCCAGGCTCCAGTCAAAGCACCGGCCGGTGCCGCCGCGGGCGCCGGGCGCGGCGGTATCCAGCAGCAAGGTGGCCCCGGCGTAGGCCCGCGGATCCACCACCGTACCCGGCCCCATGGCCAGGCTCTTGATGATCGGCCCGCCCAGGGCCTCCAGGTAGCTCGGCGGTTCGTCGCCGTGCAGCTGCACCAGGTCCAGGCCGCACCATTCCCGCACCCGGCGCACCTCGTCCAGGGGTTGATTTACAAACACCCCCACCACCACTACCCAAGGCGGCAGGCCCTCCCGGATGGCCCGGGCGTTGGCCAGGTCCACCCGGCGCGGGCTCGGCGCAAAGACCAAGCCCACCGCATCGGCCCCCAGCGCCGCGGCCGCCTCGGCGTCGGTCCGGTTAGTGAGGCCGCATATCTTGACCAGGGCCATCAACACTCCCCCGTCCGTACCATATTAGCCACCGCGGCCTGCGGGTCCTCGGCGCGCATCAGGGCGGTGCCCACCAAGAAGGCATCCAGGCCGCCGGCCAACAGGCGGCGCACGTCACGAGGTGTGCCGATGCCGCTTTCAGCCACCACCAGCGCTCCGGACGGCACCAGCCGGCGCAGCTCCAGGCAGGTGTTTATGTCCACCGCCAGGGTGCCCAGGTCGCGGTTGTTGATCCCCACCAGCGGTGGGTCCAGGGCCAGCACCCGGTCCAACTCATCGCGGTGGTGCACCTCCACCAGCGGGGTCATGCCCAGTTCCCTGCAGACCGCGTACAACTCGGCCAACTGCCCCCGCTCCAAGGCGGCGGCGATAAGCAGCACCGCGTCAGCCCCGGCCACGCGGGCCTGCAGCACCTGGAGGGGGTCGATGATGAAATCCTTGCGCAGCACCGGCAGGGCGGTGGCTGCACGCACGGCTTGCAGGTCGGCCAGCGAGCCGCTGAAAAAGGAACCGTCGGTGAGCACCGAGATGGCCGCCGCACCACCGGCCTGGTAGCGGCGCGCCTGGTCCGCGGGGTCTATGGCCATGGCCGGCCCATCGGCCGAGGGCCAGCGCCGCTTGATCTCGGCGATTACGGCCGCCCCGGGCGCCCTACGCAGAGCCGCCGTGAAATCCCTGGCCGGCGGCGCCGCGGCCGCGGCGAGCTGCAGTTCTCCCTCCGAACCAGCCGCCCGCAGCTCGGCCACTTCCCGGCGCTTGCTTTGTAAGATGTCGCGCAATATGTTACTAACGACGGCGCTCATCTCAGGCCGCCGCGCCCTGGGATTGCAGGTCCTGGGACACGACCCTAAGTTCGTCGAGCTTGCGTCGGGCCGCCCCGCTGTCAATGGCCTCGGCGGCCAAGGCCACCCCTTGGGCCATGTCGGCCGCCGCCCCGGCCACCACCAGGCCGGCTGCGGCGTTCATCAGCACCATGTCGCGCCGGGGGCCGGGACTGCCGCCCAAGACATCCAGGGTGTAGCGGCGGCACTGCTCCACCTGGCCGCCGGCTATGTCTTGGGCCTTGGCCCGGGCCAAGCCGCAATCCTCCGGCGCAATACTCATAGTGCTTATCCGGCCGTCTTGCAGCCGGCATATGTCCGTGGGACCGGTGATGCTGACCTCGTCAAAGCCGCCGCGTCCGTGCACCACCATGGCCTGGTCCACCCCGAGACGGGCCAGCACCCCGGCCAAGGGCGCGATGAGCTTAGCGTCGTAGACTCCCACCACCAGGGCGTTGGCCTCGGCCGGGTTGGTGAGCGGACCCAACAAGTTGAAGATGGAGCGCAGGCCGATCTCCCGCCGGGGACCCACGGCGTGGCGCATGGCCCCGTGCAGGGCCGGGGCGAACAAAAAGCCGATGCCCACCTGGTCGATGCAGGCGCCCACCTGCTCGGGGCTCAGCTCCAGCGAAATGCCGAGGGCCTCCGCCAGGTCGGCGCTGCCGCAAGAGCTGCTCACCGCCCGGTTGCCGTGCTTGGCCACCGGCACCCCGGCCCCGGCCACCACCAGGCCGGCGGTGGTGGAGACGTTGAAGGTGCCGGCCCCGTCACCGCCGGTGCCCACCACGTCCACCAGCACCTGGTTTTGCCGCCGGGCCGCGGTGGGCACCCGGTGCGCCTTTTGCCGCATGATCCGCGCGGCGCCGCTTATCTCGGCCACCGTCTCGCCCTTCATGCGCAGGGCCACCAGCAGGGCCCCGACCTGGGCGTCGGTGGCCAAGCCGGAAAGAATGTAGTCCATCACCTCCTGCATCTCCGTCTCGCCTAGGTCGCCGCCCCCGGCGGCCTTGGCTATCGCCTGCCTGATCATCGGTCACCTCCCTTGAGCTTGCTTGCCAATAAAAAAATCGCGGACAGTCCGGAGTCTGTCCGCGAAGCACCTAAGGCCAATGATGAGCACACACGCCTATGGCGGAGCAGACCCCTCCCTGGAGGTGGGCCACCACCACCAAAGCTTGCTCTGGCCTTTTTGCGTCAAGTCGCCGCTCATCACCTCGGCTCCAAAGAAAAACCGCGGACCGTTATCCGGCCCGCGGCTGTTACAGCGTCTTTTGTGGTGCTCAGACCCCAACGGCGCACGGACCCATCGCTTGCGTGGGCCACCACCAATTGCGCCGGCAGGTCTGGTTGGGCATGCTTATCGTCCCTCGTGTAGGTTCAGTTGCTTTTTATCGGAGCCCGCCGTCACGGTCAAGGGAAAAGTGCTCGGAGGGCCCGCAAAAGGCCATGGCCGTCTGGTTGAACAGGTCGGCGAGCTCTTCTACGCCACCCTGGGCCAGGCTGCCCAGTACCTCGCCCGCCGCCTGCCGCAAGGCCTCGGCCGCCTGGGGCACCGCAGGATTGTGGGTGGCCAGCTCGCAGTAGAGCTCGCCCGGTTGGCGGCACTGATGGGTCAACATGTCTATGAGGTCATTGAACCAGGGGCCCGAGAACGCCAGGTCGCGCTGCGGATCGTAGCCCAGGCGGGTCAGGGCGCGGCCCAGGCACACCAGCCACAGGTGGCGCAGGCTCTGCACCTGGGCCATGAGCCGGTCGTGGCGGGCCGGGTCCATCTCCACCACCCGCGCGCCGCGGTCCTGCAAAAAAACCTGCACCCACCTTGTCCAGCGCTCGCCCCGGCCCGGGCAGACAAACACCAACTGGCCGTCGAGCCCTTCGGCCGTGGGCCCGAATAGGGGATGGGCGCCCACCACCTCGCCCTGGGCGTGGGCCAGCATGCTGCTCAGAGGGGCTTCCTTGAGCGAGCAGATATCCATCACCAGGCCGTCGTCGCGGGTGTGGGGGCCGATGTGGCGCATCACCTCTTCCACCCGGCTCACCGGCACGGCCAGCACCACCACCGGGCACTCTGCCACCATGTCCGGGGTGATCGCCCCGTCCCGGGCGTCGGCGATTAGCACCTCGCAGCCGGCCAGCCGCAACGCCCGGGCCCACCAGGCGCCCATGCGGCCCCGGCCCCCGATGACCACCACCTTGGTCGTAAAAAACCCCGGTTCCGCCATGGCTAGCCACCTCGGCTCCCTGCGTTACAAGAAGCGTTGGCCTGGGGGTAGGAGCCCAGCACCCGCAGGAACTCCACCTGTCGCCCGACCTCGTCCAGGGCGTCGGCCACGGCCGGGGACATCCGGTGGCCTTCGAAGTCCACGAAGAAGATGTATTCCCAGGGCCGATCCTGCACCGGCCGGGACTCGATGCGCGTGAGGTTCAAACGGCGCTGGGCCAGGCAGCCCAACACCTGGTGCAGCGATCCCGGTTGGTGGGCGGTGATAAAACAGATGGAGGTCTTGTCCCGTCCGCAGGCCGGGCAGTCCTCGGACCCCAACACCAGGAAGCGGGTGGTGTTGAGCCCGCTGTCCTGGATGTCCTCGGCCAGGAGGTTGAGGCCCAGGGCCTCGGCCAGGATACGGGAGCCCACCGCCGCCGCTTGGGGGTCTTCGGCGGCCAGGCGGGCGGCGCGCGCCGTGGAGGCCTCGGCCCGCTGGGCGGCGTGGCCCAGGTTGCGCCCCAGCCAGCGGCGGCACTGGGCCAGGGCCTGGGGATGCGAATGCACCCGGCGCACCCGGCCGATATCCTCGGTGCAGGACATCAGCACGTGGGAGACGGCCAGGTAGGTCTCGCCGCAGATCATCAGGTGCGAGTCCATCAGACGGTCCAACACCTCGGCCACCGCGCCCTGGCTGGAGTTCTCCACCGGCACCAGCCCCACCTGGGCCTTGCCCCGCTGCAGCGCCTCAAAGAGATCGGCGATGGCGTCGCGCGGGCTAAGTTTGGCCGAGCGGCCAAAGAGGGCCACGGCGGCCTGGTGGCTGAAAGTGTACTCCGGTCCCAGGTAGGCCACTTGCAGCGGGGCCTGCAAGGAGCGGCAGCCGGAGATGATCTCTCGAAAGACGTGCTCCAGGCTCTCGGCCGGCAGCGGCCCCAGGTTGCTCTGGCGCAGCCGGCTCAGCACCCGTACCTCGCGGTCCGGCGCATACACCGGCCGGCCGGCGCGGTCTTTATAGCGGGCCATCTCCAGGGCGTGGCGGGCCCGGCGGTTGAGCAGATTCACGATCTGGCGGTCCACCTCGTCGATGCGGGCCCGGATGCTCTCAGCCACGGCGGCCTGGCTGGGCGATGGATCGGCGGTTACAGCGCGGGCAGGCATGGCTCTACTCCACCGGGGCGGCCGCCGGGCGCGGGCCCTGGGACCAGCAACGCCGCATCGGCTCTTCCATGGTCCTGAGCTGATCCATCAACCGCGCAAACTCCTCGGGCCGCAGCGACTGGCTGCCGTCGCACAGGGCGTCCTGGGGGGCGCAGTGCACCTCTACCATGATGCCGTCGGCCCCCACCGCCAGGGCGGCCAGGGCCAAGGGGGGCACAAAGCGGCGCAGCCCCACCGCGTGGCTGGGGTCCACGATCACCGGCAGGTGGGTCTTTTCCTTGAGCACGCACACGGCGCTTAAGTCCAGGGTGTTGCGGGTGACGGTCTCAAAGGTGCGGATGCCCCGCTCGCACAAGATGACCCGGGGGTTGCCCGCGGCCATGACATACTCGGCCGAGAGCAGGAACTCCTCAACCTTGGTCATGAGCCCGCGCTTGAGCAGTACCGGCTGGTCCACCGCCCCCAGCTTTTTGAGCAGCGAGAAGTTTTGCACGTTGCGAGCGCCGACCTGGATTATGTCGGCGTAGGCGGCCACCATCTCGATGTCCGCGGTGTCCATCACCTCGGTCACCACCGGCATGCCGTTGGCCCGGCCGGCGGCGGCCAAAATCCGCAGCCCCTCTTCGCCCATGCCTTGGAAGCTGTAGGGCGAGGTGCGCGGCTTGAAGGCCCCGCCGCGCAACACGGCCGCGCCCGAGCGCTTCACCCCTTGGGCGGTGCAAAGCATCTGGTCGGAGCTCTCCACCGAGCATGGTCCGGCAATCACCATGAAGCCACCACCGATGCGAACCGCCCCCACCTCGATCACGGTGTCATGAGGTTGGTGCTCCCGGCTGGTCATCATGACCTCGGGTTTGGGAGCAACCGCCGGCGGCAGCGCCTCCGCCGCTTCCATGGTCCTGGCAACCCGTACTTGCATTTTGGCAACCTTCCTTTCCCGTGGCCCGGGCGTCGCCCTCTTGACCTTGCCCCCAAAAGAAAAGGCCATGGGCGACTCTCGTCTGCCCATGGCCTTTGTTGGTTCTTCTAAGCTCTTGTTAGCTCAGGTCCTCCCCAGCCCTTGGGCAGACAGCGGTAAAATAATAAAAGCCGAAATAAAAATAGACGCCCCCGGAAACCCGGTTCCCGGTGTTGATGCTCTTAATGTCCGCTGTGCCCGTCATGGCAGTTTGCCTAAGCTCCATTGTTTCCATGCGCCAGTGCGCTCTCCCCGGAGTTAACACCCCGCGGGAATATGTGTCAAGGGCAAAGTCGTAGAAAAATCCATCGACCGGTTATTTTTTTGGTTCGTTACCGGCCAGCCACCTTAAGGCCAGTTCATATGAGCGCCATCCGAATCCGGCGATGGACCCGGCGCCGGCCCCGGCCAAGAGGCTCAGCTGCCGGAAGGGCTCGCGGGCCTGGGGGTTGCTCAGGTGCACCTCCACCACCGGCGCGTCGCAGCAGAGCACCGCGTCGCGCAGGGCCACGCTGGTGTGGGTGTAGCCGCCGGCGTTGAGCACCACCCCGTCGGCCTGCCGGCCGGCCGCCTGGATGGCGGTCACCAGCTCGCCCTCCAGGTTGGACTGCATAAAGTCCAGGTCCAACCCCAACTCGCGGCCGATCTCCTCCAGGCGCCGCTGGATATCCTCCAGGGTCTCGGCCCCGTAAATTCCTGGTTCGCGCTGTCCCAGCATATTGAGGTTGGGACCGTTGATCACCTGTATCTTCATTGGCCAAATCCTCCTGTGGCTCGCTGGGCCAGGTACGCGTCGGCCAGCACCAGCGCGGCCATGGCCTCGGCCACCGGCACGATGCGCGGGCATATGCAGGGGTCGTGGCGGCCCTTGATCTCGATGGTTCGTTCAGAGCCGGCCAGGTCGAGCGTGGCCTGGGGCCGGGCAATGGACGGGGTGGGCTTCACCGCTAGGCGCAGGACGATCGTCTGGCCGGTGGAGATGCCTCCCAGGATGCCGCCGGCGTGGTTGGAGCGGAATCCGCCGGCGTCCATCTGGTCGTTGTTTTGCGAGCCCCGGCGGCCGGCCACGGCAAACCCGTCGCCGATCTCCACGCCCTTGACCGCGCCGATGGATACCATGGCCCCGGCCAGGGTGGCGTCGAGCTTGCCAAAGACCGGGTCGCCCCACCCGGCTGGCACGCCACTGGCCGCCAACTCCACCACCCCGCCCACCGAGTCGCCGTCGCGCACCGCGGCGGTCACCTCCCGGGCCATGGCCTCGGCCGCCTCCGGGTCGGCGCAGGCCAGGGGATCGGCGGCCGCAAAGTCCAAATCCACCCGCGCCGCCTCGACCGCACCGATCTGCACGGTGTAGGCCCGCAGGCTCACCCCGGCCGAGGCCAGCAGCACCTTGGCCACCGCGCCGGCGGCCACCCGGCCCACCGTCTCCCGGCCCGAGGCGCGCCCCCCGCCGGGCTGGGGCGCAACCCCGTATTTCTCGAAATAGCTAAAGTCCGCGTGGCCCGGCCGGAAGAGCTCGGCGATCTCGCGGTAGTCGGCGGAGCGCACGTCGCGGTTTCGCACCACCATGGCGATGGGGGTGCCCAGGGTCTTGCCGCCGCCCAGGCCGGAGAGAATCTCCACCTGGTCGGGCTCACGCCGGGCCGAGACGAACGGCGAGCCCCCCGGACGCCGCCGGTCCAACTCGCGCTGGATCGCCTCCACCTCCAGCGCCATACCGGCCGGCATGCCGTCGACCACCGCGCCCACCGCCCGGCCGTGCGATTCGCCAAAGGTGCTCACGCGAAAAAATCTGCCCCACAGGCTACTCATGATCATCCACCCCCAGCCGGGCCAGGGCCTGGCGCAATTGGTCCATGGTAAGGTCATCCACCCAGGCCGGCTCCCCTACCCCGGACAGCAGTACAAAGGCCTGTCCCTGGGCCTGGTTCTTCTTGTCGCGGCGCATCATCTCCCAGGCCGCCGTGGCTCCCGGCCACTTGTCCGGCGGCGGGGCAAAGCCGCCCATGGTCTCCACGATCTCGCTGGCCAGGGCCTCTGGCAGCAGGCCGCGGTCGGCCGACACCGCGGCGGCCACCATCAAACCGGCGGCCACTGCCCGGCCGTGGGCCACCCGGTAGTGGTTGTGCCCCTCCACCGCGTGGCCGTAGGTGTGCCCCAGGTTGAGTATCTTACGGCGACCGGCCTCGCGAAAATCCCCGGCCACCACCCCGGCCTTGGCGCGAGCGGCGCTCATGGCCACCTGGGACAGCAGGGGCACATCGCCGGCCAGCAGGGGTTTCATCTGCGACACCACCACCTGGTGCAGCTCGGGCGAGGCCACCAGGCCGGTCTTATAGGCCTCCACCAGTCCCTCCACCCGGTGGCGCCGCTGCAGGGTGCCCAGGGCGGCCAGGTCCAGGATCACCGCTTCGGGCTTGGTGAAGCAACCCACGATGTTTTTTACCCGCCCCAGGTTCACCGCGGCTTTGCCCCCGATGGCCGCATCCACGCAGGCCAACAGCGAGGTGGCCACCAGGAGGAAGCTCATGCCGCGCATGTAGGTGGCCGCCACCATGGCCCCCAGGTCGGTGATCACCCCGCCGCCGATGGCCACCAGCAGGTCACCGCGCCGCACCGCCGCGGCGATCATGGCCTGGTATACCCGCTCGGCCCCGCGCAGGCTCTTGGAACGCTCGCCCGGGGCGATGGTGATCACCAGCGGATCGTCCAGCACCCGCCGGTAGCGCTCCAGGTGCAGGCGGGCGATATGGCGGTCGCACAGAATCACCACCCGGCGGCCCCTCACCATGGCGGCCAGCTCCCGGGGAGCCGACCACCGGCTGCTAACCCGGCAGGGCTCGCCCTCCAATTCCAGATCAAAGCCCGACTCGCCCACCACCCAGGCCGCGATAATATCAGCCGCCTCTTGAGGCGAGAGTTTACCCACCGGCACCTGGAGGTCGCTCTCGGCATAGGCCGGCTGGCGGTGGTGGAACAGGCGGGCCACTTGGGCGGCGTCGCGCCACAGGGGCCGCCGGGCCACCTCGTCCCGGCCCAGGCGCGCGCGGCAGGTCTCCAGCCCGGCGGCCAGGTGCACCACCTGGCCGGTGGCGTGCATGAGCGCCCGGTTGCCTTCCTCGGCTGGAACCCCACCACCGGTGGCCACCACCAGGCATTGCCGCTTAGCCAGGCGCTCCAGCACCGCGCGCTCGGCCCGGCGAAAGGCATCCTCGCCCAGTTGCGCAAAGGCGTCGGAAGGGGCCAGGCCCAGCCGCCGGGTCACCTCCTGGTCCATGTCCACCAAGCGGCGTCCCAGGCGCTGGGCCAGCTCGCGGCCCACGGTGGTCTTGCCACAGCCCATGAACCCGGTGAGATACAGGTTGCGTTTCACGCCGCTTCTCCCAGGGCCCGCAGGAACTCGTCCACCGGTGGCTGCAGGCCGGTCCACAGGCCAAAGCTCAGCCGGGCCTGGTGGGCCAGCATGGCCAGCCCGTCCATGAAGCTATCGCCACGGGCCGCGGCCCAAGCTTGCCAGAAGTTGTCCTGGCGGCCGTAGTTGATATCCACCACCAGCCGCGGCCCGCGGCCCGCTGGCAGGGCGGCCACCAGCTCGGCCATGCCCGCCGACTCGCCTATGCTCGACACGCTGGTGGCGTTAACCACCAGGCCGGCCCGGGCCGCCAGGTCTTGCGCTTGGTCCAGGCCGGCGGCCTGGGCACCCAGTTCGTTGGCCAGGTGCTGCACCCGCGCCGGGCTGCGGCCGGCCACCCAGACGCGCGCCGCCCCGCCGCGCCGCAGGGCCAGCACCACCGCCCGGGCCGCGCCACCGGCCCCCAAGACCAGGGCCGAGGCCCCGGCGCAGTCAAACCCCTGCTCCTCCAGGGCGGCGGCAAAGCCCCCCACGTCGGTGTTGTGGCCGATGAGCCGGCCGTCTTGGCGCACGATGGTGTTTACCGCCCCCAGCTCGCGGGCCGCGCCGCAAAGCTCGTCGAGGTGGGGGATCACCGCCCGCTTATGGGGCACGGTGACGTTGACCCCACGCACCCCCAGGGCGCGCAGCCCGGCCACGGCCGGCCCCACCGCCTCCGGCTCCACCGGGAAGACCACGTAGCAGGCGTCCAGGCCGTGGGCGGCCATGACCGCGTTGTGCATGGCCGGCGAGAGAGAACGCCGCACCCTGGCGTCGCCGATTATGCCGTAGACCTTCATCCGGCCAACTCCCGCAGGGTTTGGGCGAACCCGGGATAGGAGATGGCGGCGCAGGCCTCGTCGTGGATTTGGCTGTCGCCGCCACACATGGCCACGGCCAGGCGCAGGATCATGGCGATACGGTGATCGCCAAAGGACTCCAGCGCCGCCGGGGCCTGGAGTCGGGTGGGGCCGCTCACCAGCAGGTCGTCGCCCTCTTCGCGCAACGTAGCCCCCATGGCCCCCAACTGGGAGATCACCGCCGCGATGCGGTTGGACTCCTTGACGCGTAGCTCCTCCACCCCCTGGAAAACCGTGACCCCCTCGGCCTGGGTGGCGGTCAGGGCCAGGATGGGCACCTCGTCCACCAGCAGGGGAATTTCGCGGCGCTCCACCACGCAGGCGCGCAGGCCGCCGCGGTAGCGCACCCGCACGCGGCCCCAGGGCTCGGGCGCCTCGTCGTCAACCTTGGTCTCCACCGCCGCGCCCATGCGGCCCAGCACCGCCAGGAAGCCGGTGCGGGTGGGGTTGAGCGAGATGCTCTCCGCCGTGACATCGCTGCCGGGCCACATGGCCGCGGCGCAGAGGAAAAAGGCGGCCGAGGAGGAATCACCCGGCACCCACAGGCGCTCCGGCAATGACAGGCGCGAAGGCCGCACCTGCCAGCCGCCGTCGACCCGGCTGATGTCCGCCCCGGCCATGCGCAAGAGCCGCTCGGTGTGGTCCCGGCTGGGGGCTGGTTCGCGCACCGTGGTGGGGCCCTCGGCCTGCAGCCCGGCCAGCAGCAGGGCGCTCTTGAGCTGGGCGCTGGCCACCGGCAGGCGGTAGTCGATGCCGGCCAGGCCGCCGCCGGTGATGCGCACCGGCGGTCTGCCCTCGGTGGTGTCTATGCGCGCCCCCATCTGGCGCAGGGGGGTGGCCACCCGCTCCATGGGACGCTTGCGCAGGGACTGGTCACCGTCGAGCCCAAAGCGGCCCGACGATCCGGCCAAGAGCCCCATGAGCAGGCGCAGGGTGGTGCCGGAGTTGCCACAGTCCAGGTTAGCCTCCCGCTTGAGCCGGCCGCCGGCGCCGCTGAGCACCAGGTGCTCGCCTTGGCTCTCCACGCCGCCGCCCAGGGCCCGCACCGCCTCCAGGGTGGAGGCGCAGTCCCGGCCGTTGGAGAAGTTGCCCACCTGGCAGCGGCCCCGGCCCAGCAGGCTCAGCAGGCCCACCCGGTGGGAGATGGATTTATCCCCCGGCGGGGCGAAGCGTCCGACCAACGGCATCAGGCCGCTTCCCTGATGGGCCGGCCCAGAGCGGCCCCCACCCGGCGCACCCGGTCCATCATGTCACGGAAGCCCTCGAGGGTGAGGCTCTGGCGGCCGTCGCTGATGGCCTCCTCGGGCCGCTGGTGCACCTCCACCATCACCGCGTCGGCCCCGGCGGCCACCGCGGCGGCGGCCAGGGCGGGCACCAGCTCCCGCTTGCCGGCCGCGTGGCTGGGGTCCACCACCACCGGCAGGTGGGTGTATTGCTTGAGCAGGGGCACGGCCGAGAGGTCCAGGGTGTTGCGGGTCTCGGTCTCAAAGGTGCGGATGCCGCGTTCACAGAGCATCACCTGCCAGTTGCCCCGGGCCAGGATGTACTCGGCCGAGAGCAGCAGTTCCTTGATGCTGGCCATCATGCCCCGCTTGAGCAGCACCGGCTTGTCCACGTCGCCCACCGCCTCCAGCAGGGCGAAGTTTTGCATGTTGCGGGTGCCGATCTGCAGCACATCGGCGTAGCGGGCCACCATCTCCACCTTGGTGGGCACCAGCACCTCGGTGACGATGGGCAGGCCGGTGACCTCGCGGGCCTCGGCCATGATCTTGAGGCCGTCCTCGCCCAGGCCCCGGAAGGAATAGGGGCTGGTGCGGGGCTTGAAAGCGCCTCCCCGCAGCAGGCCCACGCCCAGGGGCGTCAGCTCGCGGGCCAGCTCCAGGTAGGCCTGGCGCGACTCCACCGCGCAGGGGCCGGCCATGATCACCACCTCGTCGGAGCCCACCACGCACTCGCCCAGCCTGATCTCGGTGGGCTGGGAGCGGAAGCCCTTGGACACCAGCTTCCAACTGGTGGTGAAGTCGTATACCTCCTCCACCCCGGGCAGGTCGCGCACCGCATCGCAGACTTCCTCGAAGCGGCCCAGGCTCATCTCGTCCACCACGCCCAACACCGCCTTGGGGCTGGGCCAGATCACCCGCGCCTGCAGGCCGAACTCCCGCAGCTCGGAGATGACCTGGCCCACCTGGGCCTTGCTGCAACCCTCTTGCATGGCGATTATCATCAGCCCAATCTCCTTGCCAAACCCGTTGTCAGGCCGCCTTGAGGTACAGCCCCAGGAAGTTACTGAATATGGTGACGCCCTGGGCGGTGGCGATGGACTCGGGGTGGAACTGCAGGCCCTCCACCTTGGTGCCCTTGCATCGCAGGCCCATGATCTCACCCTCCA
Source organism: Desulfarculaceae bacterium (assembly GCA_027067385.1). Taxonomy (GTDB): domain Bacteria; phylum Desulfobacterota; class Desulfarculia; order Desulfarculales; family Desulfarculaceae; genus JAMOVV01. The sequence continues at coordinate 1,144 of JAMOVV010000194.1, read as the reverse complement.
AAGTAAAAGCCGACACCTCCAGGGGCGGGGTGAGCGACTCCTCCGGCACGATGAGCGAGTGGTAGCGGGTGGCCACAAAGGGGTTGCGCAATCCCTGGAACAGCCCCTTGCCGTCGTGGAATATCTCCGAGGTCTTGCCGTGCAGCGCCCGGGGGGCGCGCACCACCTCGGCCCCGAAGACCTGGCCCACCGCCTGGTGCCCCAGGCATATGCCCAGGATGGGCAGGTGGTAGGCGAAGTGCTCGATCACCTGGCAGGTGACCCCGGAGTCGGCCGGCCGCCCCGGGCCGGGTGATATCACGATGGCTTGGGGCGCCAGCGACTCCACCCCGGCGATCTCCACCTGGTCGTTGCGCAACACCTTGACCTCCTGGCCCAGCGCGCCAAGTATCTGGACGATATTGTAGGTAAAGGAATCGTAGTTGTCGATGACCAATATCATGGCAAGCCCCCAGCCGCGATCCGCAGGGCCTCGATGCCCTGGGCCGCTTTGTGTTCGATCTCTTTAAACTCCTGCGCCGGCACCGAGTCGGCCACGATGCCGGCCCCGGCCTGCACCGTCACCCGGCCGCCGCTGAACTGGATCATGCGGATGGCGATGCAAGTGTCCATCCGCCGGCCGGGCCCAAAGCGCCCCACCGCCCCGGCGTAGGGGCCGCGCGGGCCGAACTCCAGCTCGTCGATGATCTCCATGGCACGCACCTTGGGCGCGCCCGACACGGTGCCGGCTGGGAAGGCGGCCTCAAAGGCCTGCCAGATATCCACCTCCGGCCGGGGACGCCCGGTCACCTGGGATACGATGTGCATCACGTGGCTGTAGCGCTCCACCACCATGTAGGGGTCCACCGCCACCGTGCCGTAGCGGCACACCTTGCCGGCGTCGTTGCGGGCCAGGTCCACCAGCATGATGTGCTCGGCCCGCTCCTTTTCCGAATCCATCAGCTCACGCTCCAGCCGCCGGTCTCTAGCCGGGTCGCCGGAGCGCCGCCGGGTGCCGGCGATGGGGCGCAGGCGCAATGTGTCCTGGTCCATGGAGACCAGGGTCTCGGGCGAGGCCCCCGCCAACTGGGTCTCGCCCAGGTCCAGGAAGAACATGTAGGGAGATGGGTTGGTGGTGCGCAGCACCCGGTAGGCGGTAAAGGGG
>JAMOVV010000193.1 GCA_027067385.1 Desulfarculaceae bacterium | reverse complement strand
CACGCCATGGCCACAGGAAGGACAAGGGGCATGCTCAGTTTCATGCGCAATAAAATCGTAGGCGTCGAAAAGATCGATGACGACACCTACCTGGCCCGGGGCTTTTTGGACGACCACATCTACAGCATCAAGATGCAGATCACGGTGGCCGGCGCCGAGCGCCAGGTGACCAAGGTCGCCGGCGAGATGCTGCGCTACACCACGCCGGACTGCCCGCGGGCCTGCCAGTTTCTCTCGGAGGCCGAGGGGCTTTGCCTGGACGACCCGGACTTCAGCCAGCAGGTCCACAAGATCGTGGGCCGCCGGGCCTGCCGCCACTTCGCCAGCCTCATGCTGGAATGCTGCGACTCCATCGTTAAAGCCGCCGCCCTGGAGGCGCGACCGGTCCCCAAGGCCGAGCCCGCCGCCAAGGCCCCGGCCGCCGCGCCCCGGCCCCAGCCCGCGCCCCGGCCGCCGGCCGATTACCACCAGCTGGCCGAGGCGCCCCGGGGATTTTTCATCGACCTGCACACCCACACCTCGCCCGCCTCGCCCTGCAGCTCGGCCGGGGCCGACGAGCTGGTGGCCGAGGCCAAGCGCATCGGCCTGGACGCCGTGTGCCTCACCGACCACAATCATCTCTGGGACCCGGCGGCGGCCCGCGAGCTGGGCCAGAAGCACGGCATCGTGGTGCTGCGGGGCAACGAGATAACCACCGCCCAGGGCGACATGCTGGTCTTCGGCCTGGAGCAGGACGTGCAAGGCATCATCTCCCTGGAGGAGCTGCGGGCCATGGCCGAGGAGCAGGGGGCCTTCATCATAGCGGCCCACCCCTTCCGGGGGTTTCTCACCGTGGGGGTCGACGAGCTGGGCCTGGACCTGGAGCGGGCCATGGCCCGGCCCATGTTCAAGCTGGTGGACGCCCTGGAGACCCTAAACAGCAAGGTGACCCCGGATGAAAACCGCTTCTCGGGGCAGGTGGCCCAGGGCCTGGGCCGGCCGGCCACCGGCGGTAGCGACGCCCACCAGGTCGACGAGGTGGGCATCTACGCCACCCGCTTTGACAAGGTAATCACCCAGCAAGCCGAGCTGGTGGCCGCCCTGCGCTCGGGCAGGTACCAGCCGGTGCCGTATCGCAAGATGTTAAAGGAGGCCGGCCGTGGCTGAGCAAACACCCGTCAACTGGGAGAAGTTGGTACGTCGTATGGAGCGGCTGCTGCGGCTCAAGTCTTTCCCGGTGGCCTTTAAGATGCTGGCGGACAAAAAAGAACTGGGCGATATCGCCTTTTTGCGCCGGCCCGGGCACAAGATGACCATGTGCCAGATGATCACCCTGGCGCGCAACTTCGACTGGACCGTGGGGGCCGAGGCCGACGACCTGCTGTTCTCCACCTGCTCGGCCATCCTGGGCCTGGACGACCTGCCCGACTACCACCGCGACGGCACCTTCCGCAGCATCGTCTGGGTGCAGACCAAGGCCGACGGCCGGCGCTACGAAGAGGCTATCCCCCGCCTGCCCCGGGGCCGCTACCAGGCGGTGGCCATGGCCCCCTTGGTTTACAACCCCTTTGACCCCGACATCGTGCTGGTCTACGGCAACCCGGCCCAGATGATGCTGTTGATCAACGCCCTGCAGTTCGCCGACTACCAGGTGATGCAGTTCTACTGCGTGGGCGAGTCCTCCTGCGCCGACGCCATCGCCCGCTGCTACCTGGAGGACAAACCCTCCCTGGCCATCCCCTGCTACGGCGAGCGGCGCTACGGCCACGCCCAGGACGACGAACTGGTAATGGCCCTGCCGGCCGCCTGGATGCCCAAGGCCCTGGCCGGCCTGGAGGTGCTCTACCGCCGCGGGGTGCGCTACCCCATCTGCTACGCCGGGGCCGAGATCGACATCGCCGGGTCCATGCCGCCCGCCTACCACAGCCTGGAGGACATGGTGGGACGGGTGCGCCGGGCCCACCGGGGGGTGCTGGCCGCGCTCACCGGGTCCATCGCCACCGGCAAAAGCACCGTGGCCCGCATGCTCACCGATAAAGGCGCCCGCCTCATCGACTTCGATCTCATCGCCCACCAGGTAGTGGAGCCCGGCCGGCCGGCCTTTGACCAGATCGTGGATTATTTCGGCAAGCAGGTGCTGGGCGACGACGGCGCCATAGACCGCCAGGCCCTGTCGGACATCGTGTTCAAGGACATGGAGAAGCGCAAGAAGCTAGAGAGCTTCACCCACCCGCGCATCTACGAGGAGTTCTTCGACCAGCTAAGTAAGATCGGCCGGCAAGACCCCGAGGCGGTGGTGATCGTGGACGTGCCCCTGCTCATCGAGCTGAACCTGGGATACCTCTTTCCCCGCATCATCGTGGTGCGGGTCTCGCCCCAGACCCAACTGGCCCGGCTGATGCAACGCGACGGCATCAGCGAGGAGGCGGCCGCCACCATCCTCAAGGCCCAGTTGCCCGCCGACGAAAAGGCCGGCTTCGCCGACGTGGTCATCGACAACGACGGCACCCTGGAAGAAACCGCCGGGCAGGTGGAAAAGCTGTGGCAGGAGATGGCCGGTTGGACCCGGTGACGGCCAACCCACCGCCCACCACCGGCGAGCGCGGTTCGTCTAAAAAACCGGCCCCCCGCCTAGGCAGGGGGCCGGGTCGTTTATCGCGGCTAGAAGTTGATGAACAGGCCCAGGAAGTAGCCGCCGGCCACCGCCGAACCGATGACCCCGGCCACGTTGGGACCCATGGCGTGCATGAGCAGGAAGTTGCGCTTGTTGGCCTGCTGGCCCATGTGGTGCACGATGCGCGCGCTCATGGGCACCGCGCTCACCCCGGCCGCCCCCAGCATGGGGTTGAAGGGCTCCTTGGAAAACTTGCTCATGATCTTGCCGAAGATCACCCCGCTGGCCGTGCCCACGCAGAAGGCGGCCAGACCCAAAAAGAGCACCAGGAGGGTGCGCGGGTCCATCACCCGGTCGGCCGGCATGGACGCGCCGATGCCCAGCATCAGCAGGATGGTGATGATGTTGATCAGCTCGTTCTGGGCCGTTTGGCTCAGGCGCTCCACCACCCCGCTCTCGCGGAACAGGTTGCCCAGGAGCAAGAAGCCCACCAGGGGGGCGCTCTTGGGGATGATCAGGATGATCAGCAGCATGGCCATCACCGGGAACAGGATGCGCTCGGCGCGCGAGACGTTGCGCAGCATGGGCTTCATGTAGATTTGGCGCTCGTGCTTGGTGGTGAGCAGCTTGATGATGGGCGGCTGGATAATGGCCACCATGGCCATGTAGGAATAGGCGGCCACCGCGGTGATGCCCATGATGTCCGGGGCCAGGAGGCCGGAGGTGTAAATGGTGGTGGGGCCGTCAGCCCCGCCGATGATGCCGATGGAGCAGGCCTCCTTGAGGGAGAATCCCCACTCGGGCACCCACAGGCCGATGGCCAGGGCCCCCAGGAAGCTGGTGTAGATACCCACCTGGGCCGCCGCGCCCAGCAGGAAGGCCCGGGGGTTGGCGATGAGCGGGCTGAAGTCGGTGAGCGCCCCGATGCCGAAGAAGATGAACTGGGGCAGGATGGTCCAGGTGTACAGGCCGTACTTGAGGATGATGCCCAGCACCCCGGCCATGCCCGGGGCCATGCCCGGCGCCGGCTGGGTGATCAGGCCGGTGAGCGGCAGGTTGGCCAGGATCATGCCGGCCCCGATGGGCAGCAGCTCGTAGGGCTCCCACTCCTTCTTGATGGCCAGGGTGATAAAACCCAGGCCCACCAGGATCATAATGAGATGCGGCAGGTCCAGGTTGCCGAAGCCCACCTGCACGTTGAGAATCTTGAGCACGCCTTGGTGATAGCTGAACCAGTTCATGCCGAAGCCTCCTCGGCCTCAGCCGCCTTGGCCGCCTTGGCTCTCTCTTTCTTGCGCCTTTCGACACCTTGAAACAACTTGCCCATCAGGTGAGTGCTGGCGGCCAGGAGGGTCATAATGATGAAGACCGCCATAAGGCCGCCGCCCACTATGGTCCAGGCCTGGCCCCAATCGGTTGCCGGCTGCATTTTCTCCGCTCCGCATATAACCGGGCTTCCCCGGGGTTACCATAAAATGGCTGTATTATAGCTATATCGTATCCTGCTGGACTATGAATATTAGGGTTGCCCGGCAAGGCTGTCAAGCCCAAAGCCCACCGCGCCCCCGTCCGGTCGTGGCCCCTTAGTCGTCGGTGTCGCTTTGCAATACCGAGAGGAAGGCCTTTTGGGGTATGGGTACGTTGCCCACCAGCTTCATGCGCTTCTTGCCGGCCTTTTGTTTCTCCAGGAGCTTGCGTTTGCGGCTCACGTCGCCGCCGTAACATTTGGCGGTGACGTCCTTGCGAAAGGCGCTGACATTGGAGCGGGCGATAATGGTAGAGCCGATGGCCCCCTGGATGGCGATCTTGAACTGCTGGCGGGGGATGGAATCCTTGAGTTTTTTCACCGCGTGCAGGGCCCGGGGCCGGGCGCTGTCGCGGTGCACCAGGCTCGAGAGGGCGTCGACCTTTTCGCCGTTGACCAGGATATCGAGCTTAACCAGGTCGGTGTCGCGGTAGCCGATCACCTCGTAGTCAAAGGACCCGTAGCCCTGGGTCACCGTCTTGAGCTTGTCGTAAAAATCGTAGATCACCTCGGCCAGGGGCAGCTCGAAGGAGAGCTCCACCCGTCCCGGGCTGGGGTAGGTCATGCGGCTGTTGGTCCCACGCCGGTCCAGGCAGAGCTGCATCACCGCGCCGATATAGCGTTCGGGCATCATGATGGAGGCGCGGATAAAGGGCTCTTCGGCCCTCTCGATGCTGGCCGGGTCGGGGTAGTAGGCCGGGTTTTCCACCTCCAGCGTCTGGCCGTCGACCAGGTGTAGCTTGTAGCGCACGCTGGGCACCGTGAGGATGAGGCTCAGCCCGAACTCGCGCTCCAGGCGTTCCTGCACCACCTCCAGGTGCAACAGGCCCAAAAAGCCGCAGCGGAAGCCGAAGCCCAGGGCCTGGGAGGTGTCTTTCTGGTAGGTGAGCGAGGCGTCGTTGAGCGAGAGCTTGTCCAGGGCCTCGGCCAGTTCCTGGTAGTCGTCGGTGGCCACCGGGTAGATGGAGCTGAAGACCACCGGCTTGACATCGCGGAAGCCGGGCAGGGGCTCGGCGGCCGGCTTATCGGCGTGGGTGATGGTGTCGCCCACCCGGGTGTCGGACACCCGTTTCACCCCGGCCAGCACGTAGCCCACCTGGCCGGCGACCAGCGCCGGGGTGGGCTGGCGGCCGGCCCCGAAGACGCCCACCTCCTCCACCTTGTACTGCGCCCCGCCATGCATGAAGCGGATAGACTGGCCGGCCCGCAGCACCCCGTCGCGGATGCGCACGAAGATCACGGTGCCCCGGTAGGGGTCGTACTGGGCGTCGAAGATCAGGGCCTTGAGCGGGGCCTGGTCGTCGCCCCCGGGCGGGGGAAGCTGGTTGACGACGGCCTCCAGCACCGCCTCGATGTTGGTGCCGTCCTTGGCGCTGATGGCCGGGGCCGCGTCGCCGTCGAGCCCCAGGTCGTCGGTGATCTGGGCGCGGGTGGCCTCCACGTCGGCGCTGACCAGGTCGATCTTGTTGATCACCGGCACGATCTCCAGGTCGTTTTCCAGGGCCAGGTACAGGTTGGCCAGGGTCTGGGCCTCCACCCCCTGGGAGGCGTCCACCACCAACAGTACTCCCTCGCAGGAGTCCAGGGCCCGGCTCACCTCGTAGGAAAAATCCACGTGGCCCGGGGTGTCGATGAGGTTGAGTTCGTACTCCTGGCCGTCGGCGGCCCGGTAAGGCAGGGTGATGGCCTGGCTCTTGATGGTGATGCCTCGCTCGCGCTCCAGGTAGAGGTTGTCCAGGTACTGGTCCTTGAAATCGCGCTCGCCCACCACCCCGCAGGTCTGGATCAAGCGGTCGGCCAGGGTGGATTTCCCGTGGTCGATGTGGGCGATGATGCTGAAGTTCCTGGTGTGTTCGCGGTCAGCCACTGCTTACGCCTCGTTGAGTTTTCAGGCAGCTATGCAGGATAACCCCGCCAGGGTGCCCAGTCAATGCCGGCGGCGGCCGGGGCCGGCCGGCGGTGCTGGTCGGCCGCGCTTAAGCAACCGATAATCTTGGGCCCAAAACGTTTTGGCCCCGCCCTTTTTGACCCACGGCTAAAGTTACCGGAGTTTGGAGCTTTATCAATTTTCGTGGTAAGATTTTATGGCGGTCAGGGGACGCCGGGGCGCGCTTAGCCAGCCGCCTCGCCGCCGGCACCTGGCTGCAAGCGGACCGTGGAGCCGAGCCGGCCAGGTCGAGTTTGTTCCCTATCGGCGGGTGGTTGACCCCGGACGCTCGCGACCGGCTCCACCGGGGACACGCCGGCGGACCAAAGGACGTTGGTTCTTGCAAGGGGATGGTTGGTGGTTGAAAACCCCATATTCTTGGTGGCGGACCGCGACATGGCCATGCGCCATTTCGTCTGCGAGACCATTAAGGATATGGGCTACACCGACATCCGGGCCACCGCCAGCGGGACCATGGCCTGGACCATCCTCAAGCAGCACGGCGCCGATGTCATCATCTGCGGCCTGAACTTAAAGGAGATCAACGGGCTCACCCTGCTCAAGATAGCCCGGGCCGACGACGACTACTTCGAGACCCCCTTCCTGCTGCTGGCCGACCTGGTAACCGAGCAACAGGTGGTGGAGGCCGGCGAGGCGGCGGTGACCGAAATCCTCTGCCGGCCCATCACCGCCGAGCGCCTGCAAAAACGCATCAAGACCCTGCTGGACCCGCCGGAGGACATGGACCAGGCCCAGGTCCAAAGCCTGTTCCAAAAGGGCTCCGACCTGATGATGGCCGAAAAGTGGGAGTCGGCCCTCAAGGTGTTCCGGCAGCTTCTCAAGTTCTTCAAGAGCAGCGAAATCTACTACAACATGGGCTACATCAACACCGTGCTGGGACGCCACGAGCAGGCCATCATCTGCTTCCGCAAGGCGGCCGAGATCGACCGGGCCCTGGACAAGGCCTACCAGCGCATCGCCGAGTGTTACCGCGCCCTGGGCAACGAGGCCGAGGCGCGGCGCTACTACGCCCTGGCCGCCGCGGTGTTGGAGGAGAAAGAGGGGCAGGAGCAGCAGCGCGAGGAGATATTGCGCGAGGTGATGAAAAGCAACCCCAACACGGTCAACGTGTACAACACCCTGGGCATCCTGCAGCGCCGGGCCGGCCGTTTTGACGAGGCCCTGCGCTGGTACGAAAAGGCCCTCAAGGTGAATCCCCGCGACGAAAACATCTACTACAACATCGGCCGCTGCCACTACGAGGCCGGCGACTACCACGCCGCGGCCCAAAACCTGGCCACCGCCCTGGATATCAACCGCCACTTCCACGACGCCGACCGGCTCTACCAGGCCACCATGATCCGGCTGCAGCAAGGGGAACGCCCGCAGCCCGCCTGAGCCGGGCAGACCCCGGCGGGCGGCAAGCGCCAAAAAATAAGCCGGTCCCCGGTGGTCGCATCCGGGGACCGGCTTTCAACGGGCCGCGGGGAGCCGGCAGCGGACAGTAGATGGCTCCCCAGGCGCTTGATTACATCTTGCGGGCGTCGAAGACGCGCTTGGCTTTGCCTTCGGAACGCTCGATGGACTTGGGCGGCACGCAGCGCACCTTTACCCCGATGCCGATGATGCCGCGAATCTTGGACTGGATTTCTTTTTCCACATCGTGCAGCTTTTCTTCGCCCAGGTCGTAGACCTCCGGCCGGGCCTCCACGTCCACGCTCAGGGCGTCGAGGTAGCCCTTCTTGCGGATGATCAGCACGTACTGCGGCTCCACCTCGGGCACGTCTAGCAGGATCGACTCGATCTGGCTGGGGAAGACGTTGACCCCGCTGATGATGAGCATGTCGTCGCTACGGCCCAGGACCTTCTTCATCTTCAGCAGGGTACGGCCGCAGGAGCAGGTCTCGCGCTTGAGCTCGGTGATGTCGCGGGTGCGGTAGCGGATCATGGGCATGGCCCGGCGCTGGATGGCGGTGAAGATCAGCTCGCCCTTCTCGCCCAGGGGCAGGACCTCCTCGGTGACCGGGTCGATGATCTCGGCCAGCACGTGGTCCTCGTTGATGTGCAGGTAGCCGTCCTGGGCCGAGCAGTCAAAGGCCACGCCGGGTCCCATCAGCTCGGTGAGCCCAAAGGCCTCGTGGGCCTTGATGCCGATGCGCTCTTCGATCTCGCGGCGCATCTCCATGGTCCAGGGCTCGGCCCCGAACACGCCGATGCGCACCGGCAATTCCCGCAGGTCAACCCCGAGGTCCTTGGCCTTCTCGGCGATGGTCAGGGCATAGGACGGGGTGGCGAACAGCACCGTGGTGCCAAAGTCCTTCATCAGGGTGATCTGGCGCTCGGTCATACCGCTGGAGGCCGGGATGATGGCGCAGCCGATGCGCTCGGCCCCCTGCTGGAAGCCCAGCCCGCCGGTGAACAGGCCCAGGCCGTAGGAGTTTTGCACGATATCTTCAGAGGTGACGCCGGCCGCCGTGAGGTTGCGGGCCATGCACTCGGTCCACTGGTTCAGGTCGTCGGCGGTGTAGGGCCCGGTGATGGGCTTGCCGGTGGTGCCGCTGGAGGCGTGCACCCGCACCACCTCTTTCATGGGCACGGCGCAGAGACCAAAGGGGTAGTTGTCGCGCAGGTCGTGCTTGACGGTGAACGGCAGCTTGCCCAGGTCTGACAGCTCCTTGACGTCCCCGGGCTTGATTCCCAGCTCGTCGAACTTCTTGGTGTAGAACGGGATCTTTTCATAAACCCAGGATACGGTCTCCTGGAGCTTGGCAAGCTGAAAAGCCTGCATCTCGTCGGTGGACATGGTCTCGAATTTTTCGTCCCACATCATGCCAAATGCCCTCCCTGCAATCGACCAAAGACCCTGGCGGCCCGCCCCCTGGCGCGAGGTCCCCTGACCCCAGGTTCCATGCCTTGGATGTAAGTTACCTGATTGAGTGCTCAGGCATTTATTAGCACAACCCCAAAGGGGCTTGCAAGCTACTTTTTAGCTAAAATGTAACTTCATTGTGGTGCCCGTTTAACTATGGCCACCGCGCCTTTTGCGGGGGGCTTGTGTCGCAACCTACCGTCATATATAATTAAAATCTTGATCGGAGGTAGGGGTGCCAGCCAACGGGGCCGAAATCTGCGCAAGGTGCCATGAACTTGGCCGGGGATGCTGCACCCTGGGTGCTTCCGGCGAACGGGAAATGTTCCCGCTTACCCACAGCGAGGTGGAGGTGATCGCCGCGGCCACCGGCCTGAAACCGGTGGACTTCGTGGTGGCCGACCGGCCGGCGGCGGCCTTCTTGGACTTCGCCCGCCGGCTACACCCCTTGTTTGAGCGCTGCATGCCCGGCGGCGTGCGCCTGCGGCTACGCATCACCGAGGGCCGTTGTAGCCTGCTGGGGCCCGGGGGCTGCCGGCTGGCGGCCGCGGCCCGGCCCATGTACTGCCGGCTCTACCCCTTTTTCTTCACCCCCGACAACCGGCTGATGGTACTGATGTCCCCGCGCTGCCTGGCCCAGGAAGGGGCCAAGCACTGGCGCGAGGTCCTGGCCCGCATGCATGAAACCGAGGACAACCTGCGCCGTATTTTTGAGTTGTACCAGAGCCTGGCGGCCAGCCATGCCGGCGGCTCGCGCCACCTGTTGAGCCAGTTGGTCACCGACCTCGGCGGCCGGCCGCAAGGGAGTTGAGCGTCCCATGGCCTCATGTTCGGAATTTTTAGACCAACGCAAGGCGGGACCCGGCTTCCGCTATAAACCGGCCGGCCGGCCCTCCCTCCCCCGCCCCGTCCTGCGGACCACCCTGCGGCGCTGTCTGCTCATCCTGGCGATGGCGGCCGCGGCCGGGCTGGCCTTCAACCTGGCCGCGCCCCAGGGCATCGGCTGGCTGCCGGCCGAGGTGTCCCGGCCGCTGTGGCAGGCGGTGGGGCTATCCCGGGCCCGCGAGCTGCAAAAGGCCGGCGCCCTGTTCATCGACGCCCGCGACCCCGGCCGCTACCGCGCCGGCCGGGTGCGCGGGGCCCTTAGCCTGCCGCCCGAGGAATTTGGGCGTTACTACCCCATGCTGCGCGCCCAGCTCAAGCAGGCGGCCACCCTGGTGGTCTACGGCCGCTCGCGCAGCCGCTGGCCGGCGGCCTGGGTGGCCCAGGAACTGGCCCGTCGCGGCCATGGCCGGGTGCTGGTGCTGTCGGCGACCCTGGAGCAATGGCGAGCGGCCGGCTACCCCTTCAAGGCGCCGCGGCGCCGGAGGCGGCCATGAAAATCGCTCTCCAGGTGATCTCGTTGGGCTGCCGGCTCTTTTTGGCCTGGCTGCTCATCTACGCCTCCTACGACAAGGTCTGGGAGCCGGCCGGCTTTGCCGCCTCCATGGCCCGCTACGAGCTCCTGCCCCTGTGGGCGGTGAACGGGGCCAGCGTGCTGCTGGCCTGGCTGGAGCTGTTGGTGGGTACGCTGCTCTTGGTGGGGTTGTGGGTCCGGGCCGCGGCCCTGTGGGCGGCCGGGCTCATGGCCCTGTTCGCCGGCATCATGATCTACGCCGGGATCATCGGGGCCGGCTACGACTGCGGCTGTTTCCCCGGCGGGGCCGGCCACACCGCGGGCTATGGCGCGGCCCTGCGCGACCTGGGTTTCATGCTGCCGGCCCTGTGGCTTTTCTTCCTGCCCAGCCGCTGGCTGGCCCTGGACGGCCTGCGCCCGGGCCAGGCCGCCCGGCTCAGGTGATGAGCTTGAACTGATCCCGGCCCGTGCGGCACACCGGGCAGTGCTCCGGCGGCGGGCCGTCGAACACGTACCCGCACACACCGCACACGTGATAGGTCACCTGGCGCTCACCGGCCAGGGCGGCCAGGGCGTTCTTGTACAGGTCGGCGTGGCGTCCCTCCACGTCCCGGATGCGGCTCAGGCTCCAGGCCACGTCCTCGCGCCCGGCCTGGTAAGCGGCTTTGATCAGGGCCGGGTAGTGCTGCTGCTTGGCGGCCATCTCGTTTTCAAAGGCTTGCCGCAGGTTCTCCTCCGTGGTCCCGACCACCCCCTCCAGGTACTTGAGGTACTGGTCGGCGTGCACCCGCTCGGCCTGGGCCACGGCCGTGAACAGCAGGGCCACCTCCGGGTGGCCCTCGGCCCGTGCCTTGGCCGCAAAGGCCAGGTTGCGCACGTGGGCCTTGGACTCACCGGCAAAGCCCTCTTTAAGCATCGCCTCCAGCTCGGCCGGCAGGGGCTGGTTGAGGATGAACTGCCACTTGTTGGCCCCGCAGACCGGGCAGACATCCGGCGGCTCCTTGCCGTTGTGCAGGTAGCCGCACACGGTGCACTTCCATTGTTTTTCAGCCATGGGCTTCCTTTCCAACCCCCGGCCGGCGCCGGCCGGCGGCCTGGGATAAATATACCAGCCGGCCCCAATTTGGGAACCGCTTCCCTGGCCGCCCCCAAGCCGGGGTGCTACTTGTTGGCCCATGAAACCGCAACCACCCCAACCACCCCGCATCACACTGGTGGACCCCGACGAACGCCTCGGCCTGGCCGTGGAGGGCAGCACCATCTTCTACCGCCGCCTGAGCCTGGGGGCCCTGGCGGCCATCGAGCGCCAACAGGCCCGGCTGGTGCCCGATCCCCGGGGCGGCCGGCCACGGGCCGTGGTCCCCGCCGCCGCCCTGGAGGCCGCCATCTGCGCCCAGGCGGTGGTGGGCTGGCAAGGGGTCTGCGACCACCAGGGCCGCCCGGTGGAGTTCAGCCCCGCGCGGGTGGCATCGCTGCCGGCCGGGGTGCGCTCGTTGGTCACGGCGGCGGCGCGCCAAACCTTGCACCCCAGCGGAGGAGACCGGTGAGCAAAGGTGTACAGATCATTGATCCCGAGGAGCGTTTCGTCATCGAGGTGGAGGGAGCCCGCCTCACCCTGCGGCGGGTGGACTCGGCCACCCTGGCGGCCATGGAGCGCCGCCACAGGGCCGATGGCGACCGCCGGGCGGTCAACGACGACGTACTGGACTATGCCCTGTTGGATTGGTCCGGGGTGCACAGCCCCCTGGGCGGGGCCGAGGTGCCCTGCACCCGGGAGAACAAGCTCCGGCTGCCGGCCTCGGTGAAGCTCAAGATACTGGCCGCCGCCCACGGCGCCCGGGCCGAGGGAACCACGCAGTAGTTGATAACGCGCGGTGTGGAGCGGGCGTCAACCCGCACCCCACGTCCAGGCTCCACGCCGCGCGTTCCTGCAGCGTGCCGCTGCAGCCGTATGGGCCGAGCCTTATTCTACGGGCCGGTGTACTCATTCAATCATTTGCGTTCCAGGCAAAAACGACACGACCTAAAGTCGGCCGCGAGCGGAGAAGTGGGGGAGACGAGCCCGTAGCGCTTCACCTACGGGCATATACGGCTGCCGCGGCCCGCGGCCGGGCCGCGCAGCGTGCCGCTGCAGCCGTATGGGCCGAGCCTTATTCTACGGGCAGGCGGACTCATTCAATTGCCACCACCGCCGGCAAAACAGGCCACGTTATGAAGAGCGGGCCGCTCAACGTAAAACCGCCGCAGCCAAACGGCCGGCGGCGGTAATCAAACCAAGGCAATGCGCTCGCGGGAATTGTTCTATCGGCCACCACATCCGCGGGAGCGATAATCCGCCTAGCGGGCCAGGAGCTCCAGCCAGCGCAGCCAGTGCTCGCGGGTCATGTTGGTCAGCTCGATGCCCACGTCCAGGACGGTGCCACCCTCGGCCGCGGGACGGCTGTGGCGGATGCGGCCCTGGGTCTCCACCCCCATCTTGGGCAGGTAGAGCCTTATCAGGGCGTTGCGCCGGAAATCCCGGTTCTCCTGGACCCTAAGCAGCAACCCGCGCATACTCACGTTGGTCACCTCGCCTCGCACCGAGACCCAGTTGTCCTCATCTACCTGCATCTTGCCCTGGGCCATCAACTTGGCCGGCAGGCGGGGATGGCTGCGGCGCTCGCTGCCGTCTTCCCCGGCCGCGGCCTGGGATTGGGCCGAGGCCGAAGCCGATAAGTTGTTGACCACCGCGGCCGGCAGTTCCCGGCCCACGGCGTCGTAAACCGCCAGGCCCAGCCGGCAAAGCGCCTCGGTGGCATCGCCGTAAGAAAGACCGTAGCGATCGGCGAATTCGCGTACTCTCATTTCGCTGCTGCTGGCGCCTTGCCCTGCTGTGCTGGCGCCTTGCCCTGTCGACGGCTCCCGGAAGCCCACCCCGTCACCTCCCTTTACCCTGCGGGTCATCTTGGATAGCCCCCCCTGGGGCTCCACTATACCATGAAGCCGGGGGATGTGGGAAAAAGAGACGCCGGCGTGGCCAGGGCGCTATCATAATGCCAACGGCCGCCCCGGGCGGGACGGCCGTTGGTCAGGTCTCGGTGTTGGCTTTGGTTATCAGGCCTTCTTGCGACGCCGGCGGAAGAAACCACCGCCGAGCAGGGCCGTGCCGAAGAGCACCATGGTGCCGGGCTCCGGGGTGGCCACGCCGCCGACCAGGTCTTGTATAGCGGGAGAAGACTGACCGCCGACCCGGAAGAACTTCGTGAGGTTGCCCAACATCTGGGGCGAGAACTGGCCACCGCCCGCAGTGGGCAGGCTGCTGAGCATGAAATTAGCCCGGTTGACGATGTCGGCGCTCAAGCCGTGATCGTCGATGAGGTGGAACGCGCCGGTGGTGACGTCAAATCCGCCGTCCACGTCGAAGACCACTTCCCAAATGGCCATCTGCAGCGCGGTGCGCTCGGCCTTGGTGCCGATGCCGGCCGGGTCGTCGTTGCCGGTGAGTACCTGGGAGTAATGCTTGATGAGGTAGGCCGCTTCCAGGCCGCCGAGGCTGGTGAGTATGGTGGAGTTGCTGCTGTTGGCCTGGTCGGGGGAGCCGAACCAGGTGTAGTTATGCTCACCCTTGCCCACTCCCTGCCAGGGATCGATGCAGTAGGCCACACCATTGCCCAGGCCCTGGATGCTCACATCGAATTCGCCGCCACCGGATGAGATATTCCGGGTGCCGGTGCCGTCGGCGCCGGGGGCCACTGCCTTTATGGTATAAGAAGTGTTCCAGTCGTAGATATTGAAGTGGGCGGCCTGCGAAGGTGCGGGCAGCAGAATAGTGATGGCCGCCAAGGCGGCTGCTAAAATAAAAATCTTCTTATAAATTGATGAGAGCGACATTGGTCCCCCTACCCTTCTTCCCCTATCGGGCGGTTGTTCTTCAGTTTGAATTCTTCACTAAATTATCACAGGCAAACCCCGGAGTCAATGGTATTAGTCACAAAAAAAATAAAATCAGTATTCTTTCTTAGGAGGCGCCGCTATTCAGCCGATATTACCGGCCTAAATGCTTAAGAAGTAAGCGCTATCCCAGCGGCATACCCCACTGGTCCTCGACTGGTACTTCCGACCTAATTATTTGTTTTAACTGATTTTTACTATAATAAACCCCAAACCATACTCGCAGGCCCCGGCGGTGACGACCAAGCGACGTGCTCCGAGTGTCGCCAGGGGTGTACTACTCCCGGCAATACCGACACCCAGCCCCACTGGCCCGTGGCGGTTTTTCGGCCCACCCCGGCTCGTTACAGGGTGCTTGACCCGGCGGTGCCAGGTGATAGACTCTGGCCACATTTGGCTTGCCACTTTGGTGGGCGGCCAAGCAAAATGGGCCAACGGGCCTTGGCCGCGGTCCCGTAGCGGGGCCGGCAACAGGAATCACAAACGGCCGCAGCAGCCGGGAGATGGGTTGATGAACCAGGCAGCAGACAAGTTGGACAATCTGGCGATAAACACCATTCGCATGCTGGCGGTGGACATGGTGGAAAAGGCCAACAGCGGGCACCCGGGCATGCCCCTGGGCGCCGCCCCCCTGGCCTACGCCGTGTTCAGTCGCTTTTTAAGGCACAACCCGGCCAATCCCGATTGGCCCGACCGCGACCGCTTCATTCTCTCGGCCGGCCACGGGTCGGCCATGCTCTACGCCGTGTTGCACCTGAGCGGTTACGACCTGTCCCTGGAGGACCTGCAGAACTTTCGGCAGTGGGGCTCCAAGACCGCCGGCCACCCGGAATACGGCCTGTGCCCCGGGGTAGAGGCCACCACCGGCCCCTTGGGCCAGGGATTCGCCATGGGGGTAGGCATGGCCCTGGCCGAGCGCTTCCTGGCCCAGTGCTTTAACCGCGACGGCCTGGAGGTGGTGAATCATTACACCTACGCCATCGTTTCCGACGGCGACCTGATGGAGGGGGTGACCAGCGAGGCCGCCTCCCTGGCCGGCACCCTGGGGCTTGGCAAGCTCATCTACCTCTACGACGACAACCACATCTCCATCGAGGGTCCCACCGACCTCACCTTTACCGAGGACGTGGGCACACGCTTTGAGGCCTACGACTGGCAGGTGCTCACGGTGGATGATGGCAACGACCTGGCGGCCATCGTGGCCGCGGTGGAGGCCGCCCGGGCCGAGAAGGCCCGGCCCTCGCTGATCAAGGTGCGCACCCACATCGGCTTTGGCAGTCCCAAGGTAGACATGCCCTCGGCCCACGGCGAGCCCTTGGGGGCCGAGGCCCTGGCCCAGACCCGCCGGGCCCTGGGTTGGCCCGACGAGTCCTTCCACGTGCCGGCCAGGGTGCGCGCCAAGATGGGCGAGGCCCGCCAGCGCGGCCAGCAGCAGGAGGACCGCTGGCGCAAGCTGATGGATGACTACCGGCGGCGCCACCCCGAGCTGGCCGAGGCCTTCTACCGCCAAATGGCCGGCGAGCTGCCGGCCGACTATGACGCCCTGGTGCCGGAGTTGGGACCCGGTGACGGCCCCCTGGCCACCCGGGCGGCCTCGGGCAAGGTGCTCGGGGCCCTGGCCCAGAAGGTGGGCAACCTCATCGGCGGCTCGGCCGACCTGGCGCCTTCCAACAAGACCATGATCGAGGGCTCACCCGATGTGCGCCCCGGCCAAGCGCCCGGGGGCCGCAACATCCACTTCGGGGTGCGCGAACACGCCATGGGGGCCATGATCAACGGCATGGCCCTGCACGGCGGGGTGTATCCCTACGGCGGCACCTTCCTGGTCTTTGCCGACTACCTGCGGCCGGCCCTGCGCCTGGCCGCCCTGATGCAGACCCACGCCATATTCATCTTTACCCACGACAGCCTGGGGGTGGGCGAAGACGGTCCCACCCACCAGCCGGTGGAGCAGGTGGCCTCCCTGCGGGCCATTCCCGGGTTCAAGGTGATGCGGCCGGCCGACGCCGGCGAGACCGCCGCCTGCTGGCGCCTGGCCCTCACCGGCTCTGGCCCCTGCGCCCTGGTGCTGACCCGCCAGAAGCTGCCGGTGCTGGACCCGGCCCAATACCCGGTGGCCAGTGGTCCGGCCCGGGGGGCCTACGTGCTCAGCGACTGCCAGGGTCCCCCCCGGCTACTGCTGCTGGCCACCGGCAGCGAGGTGGCCCTGGCCCTGGAGGCCCAGGCCGCCCTGGCCGAGCAAGGCGTAGCCGCCCGGGTGGTCTCCATGCCCTGCTGGGAGCTGTTCGCCGCCCAGGACCAGGCCTACCGCGACACGGTGCTCCCGCCGGAGGTCACCGCCCGCCTGGGCATCGAGGCCGGGGTGTCCTTGGGCTGGCGCCGGTGGGTGGGCGATGGCGGCGACGTCATCGCGGTGGATCGCTTCGGGGCCTCGGCCCCGGGGGGCGTGGTGCTGGCCGAGTACGGCTTCAACCTAGACAATGTACTGAGCCGGGCCCTGGCCCTGCTGGGCTGAGCGTAAGCGGGCCGGGTGCGGGCGCTATGCCAACGGGCGAGGTCCTCTTGGCGGCGCACTTTGGCTACCAGCCCGGGGAGCCCACCTACCAGCCCGGGGACCCCACCTAATCGAGCCGGCCGGTGATCCGGTGCGGGGCGAGCGGGGTTTTTAGCGGCGCCGGCGGCGGCTGGCCACCCAGGCGGCGATACCGAAGAGCCCCAGGATGTAGCCGAGGCCGGCCATCACGTCCTGCAAGCTCACCCCCTGCTTGAGGCCCAGCTCCACCAACCGGCGGTTGATGGGGGCCAGCTTGCGATCCAGCACCCGGCTCACCACCTGTTCCAACCGCCGGGGGTCCATCGCCGCGGTCCCGGCGGCCGGGGAGGCCCCCGGCGCGGCCGGTGCGGCCGCGGTCGCCGGGGCTTGGCCCAGGTCCTGGGCGCTTAGTTTATACTCGCCCTGGTGGCCGGGACCGGCCTTGAGCACCAGCTTGAGCGGGGCGACGACGCCCGGAGGCAGCTTCAGGGCAAAGCGGCCCTGGGCGTCGGTTTTGGTGGAGCCCACCAGTTTGCCGGCCGCGTCAAAGAGCTCCACCACGGCGCTTTTGGCCTTCACCCCCCGGCTGAAGTAGCCCTCGCCCTTGATCTGGCCGGCCTCCAGGTAGCCGAAGACATGCACCCCGTGGGCCTGGGCCGGCGCGCAAAACCAAAACAGGGAAATGACAATACCGGACACCGTAGTGACGACACGCATGAGGATACTCTTCCCCGCCGGCCGGTTTGGCAAACCAGCCCGGCGGCAAGCTTATAGAAGGCGCTCCACGGGCAGGGCGTAAAGCCGCAGCCCCCCCGAGCCGGCCACCAATGGGGCCAAACTCTCTCTCAGCGCAGCCTCCTGGCCGCTTGTCGCCGCCATCACTACGGCGTTGTTGAATCCGGGCCAGACCGGGGTGTCCATGCGCGGTTCACTGCGCTCTCCCCGTCCCAGCACCCGCTGCCACTTGGTATAACCCTGCCGGTCGCATTTGTCCAGGACTTCGGTCACCTCCTCGTCGAGTACCGCGTCGTAAACCAAGAACAACAGTCTCATGATCCGGCCCTCCTTAGCCGGCGGTTTTCAACCAGGTAATAGACCACCGGGATGAGCAGCAGGGTGACCAAGGCCGAGACGGCCAGGCCGCCGAGCACGGTTACGCCCAAGGGATTCCACACCTCGGCCCCCTGGGCGTCGGACATGGCCATGGGCAGCATGGCGAAGAAGGTGGTGGCCGTGGTCATCAGCACCGGGCGCAGGCGCTGGCGGCCGGCGGTGACCACCGCCTGGCGCAGCCCAAGCCCCCGCTGGCGCAGCAGGTGGGTGTAGTCCAACAGCACGATGGCGTTGTTGACCACGATGCCCATGAGCATCACCACCCCCATGAAGGGGATCACCCCCAGGCTGGTGCCGGTGAGGCGTAAGGCGTAGATCACCCCCACGAAGGCGAAGGGCACCGCCGCCATGATGATCAGGGGATCGCGCAGGTTGCCGAACAGGGCGGCCATTATCATGTAGACCAGGACGATGCCCAGCACCAGCAGGATCGACAGGTCCTTAAAGGCCTGGCGCTGCTCCTTGATGTCACCGCCAAAGCCCAGGCTCACCCCCGGCGGCGGGTCCATCTCGGCGATGAGCCGCCTGACCGCCGCGGTGGCCTGGCCCAGGCTGACGCCGTCCAGGTCGGCTTCCACCCGCACCACCCGCTGCATGTTCTTGCGCTCGATCTCCACCGGCCCCTGGGTCTCGGAGATGGCGGCCACCTCGCCCAGGCGCACCTTGCGGCCGTCGCGGGTGAAGATGGGCAGCAGCGGCAGGGAGGCGATGTCGTTTTTGTCGCGCCGGTCCAGGCGGGTGAAGATGGGGTGGCTGTCGCCGCCCTCGCGGTACTCCGAGGCCTCGAAGCCATAGAGGTAGTTGCGCACCTGCAGGGCCACCTCGCCGGCGGTGAGCCCCAGCAGGGAGGCCTTGTCGCGGTCCACCGCCACCCGTAGCTCGGGACGCGGCGCCTTTTGGCTTATGCTCACCGAGGCCAGGCCGCGCAGTTTGCCCATGGCCGCGGCCAGGCGCTGGGCCAGGGCCAGGATCACCGCCAGGTCCGGGCCGGAGACCTCCACCACCACCGGCCGCTGGCGGCCCGAGATCAGGGCCCCGGCCGGGTCGGCGGCCAGCACCGAGAGCGATATTATGCCCGGCACCTTGGACAGGCGCTGGCGCAGGCGGGCGGCGATCTCCTTGGCCGAGCGCCGGCGTTTGGTGGGGTCCACCAGCTTGAAGCCCACCTGGCCGGCGTTGGCCGCCTCTGAAACGCCCAGGGCCACCCCGATGCCCTCCTCGGTGTTGCCGCACCAGGCGTAGAGGCTGCGGAACTCCTCGGGCTTGACCACCTTGAGCACGTCGTCGATTATGCCCTCCACCACCCGCTTGGTCTCCTCGATATGGGTGCCCTCCTCCAGGCGGAAGTCCACCGACACGTCGCCGGAGTCCACCTGGGGCATGAAGGAGGTGGAGATCATCGGCAGCATGGTCACCGCGCTGAGGGCGGCCAGCCCCACCAGCGCCAACACGACGCCCCGGTGGTCCAGGGCCCAGTCCACCAGGCGGCCGTAGGCGTTCTCCAGTCCGGTGAGCCGCCGCTCCATGGCGGCGTCCAGGCGGGCCATCCAGGCGCGGCGCCCCGCCCGGCGCTCAGCCGGCGGCCGCACCCAGCGCGAGGCCAACATGGGGGTCATGGACAGCGAGGTGAACAGCGAGGCCAACAGAGTCACGGTCACCACGAAGGCCAACTGCTTGAAGATGACCCCCACCAGGCCGCTGAGAAACACCATGGGCAGAAAGATCACCACCGTGGTCATGGTGGAGGCGGTGATGGCCAGACCCATCTCGCTGGCCCCGAACACGGCCGCGGGCCCCGGCCGGCCGCCGGCGTCCACCCGGCGCACCACGTTTTCCAGCACCACGATGGCGTTGTCCACCACCATGCCCGAGGCGATGGCCAGGGACATGAGGGTGATGGTGTTGATGCTGTAGCCCATGAGAAACATCAGGATGAACGACAGGATCAGCGAAAACGGTATGGTCAGGGCCACCACCAGGGAACTCTTGAACTGGCGCAAAAAGATCACGGTCACCAGAATCACCAACCCGATGCCCAGCAGCAAGCTGGTGCGCAGGTTGAGGATGGACTTCTCAATGCCCCGGGCCGCGTTGAGCACCACCTTGATCTCCACGTCGGCCGGCAGGCGGGGCTTGATGCGCTTGAGGCGTTCCCGCACCGCGTTGGCCACGGCCACCGTGTTCTGACCCGACTGCTTTTGCAACAACAGCACGATGGAGGGCTTGCGGTTGGACCAGCCGTACATCGCCAGCGGCTTAAAATAGTCGCGCACCGTGGCCACGTCGGCCAGGCGCACCGGGTGGCCTCGGTGGCTGCCGATGACCGTGCGCTTCAGTTCGGTAATGGAAGTGTAGCGCCCCGGCACCCGCACGAAGAACTCCAGCCGCCCCTGCTTGACGCTGCCGGCCGGCAGGTTGCGGTT
>JAMOVV010000192.1 GCA_027067385.1 Desulfarculaceae bacterium | reverse complement strand
CGCAGCCCGCTGGCTGGCCATCAGCGGTGAGGCCCACCGCCAGGGCATCGCCAGCAACGCCACCATGCTCTACGGCCATATCGAGACCCCCGAGGAACGGGTGGACCACCTGTTGGCCCTGCGCCAACAGCAAGACCGCAGCGGCGGCTTCAACGCCTTCATCCCCCTGGCCTTCCACCCGGACAATACCAGGCTCAAGGGAATCAAGCCCACCACCGCCTTGGACGACCTGAGGGTCATCGCCACCGCGCGCCTGCTGCTGGATAACTTCCCCCACGTCAAGGCCTACTGGGTGATGCTGGGCCCCAAGCTGGCCCAGGTGGCCCTGAGCTTCGGGGCCGATGACCTAGACGGCACCATCGTAGAGGAGCGCATCACCCACTCGGCCGGGGCCACCACCGCCACCGGGCTAACCGAGTCCCAACTGCGCGGCATGATCCAGGCGGCCGGGTTCCGGCCGGTGCGCCGTGACGGGGCCTACCGCTCCCTGGAGGACCAGCCGTGAGCCTGGCCCGGGCCATCGAGGCCGCCGAGCAGGGATGCCGCCTGGAGCGCCGGGAGGCCCTGGCCCTGCTCACCGAGGCCGAGCTCACCACCCTGGGACGCCTGGCCCTGGCCGCCCGGCGGCGCATCAACCCGCCCAACCGGGTGACCTACTGCGTGGACCGCAACATCAACACCAGCAATATCTGTCTGTCGGCCTGCCGCTTCTGCGCCTTTTTCCGCCCGCCCGGCCACCCCGAGGGCTACCGCCTCGGCCGCCGGGAGTTGGCCCAGAAGATACAGGAAACCCTGGAACTGGGCGGCACCCAAATACTGATGCAAGGCGGCCTGGACCCCGAGATCGGCCTGGAGGAAACCTGCCGCACCATCGCCTACATCAAGGACAACTTCTCCATCCACGTGCACGCCCTGTCGCCGCCGGAGGTGGTGCACATGGCCCAGATGGCCGGCCTGAGCATTGCCGAGACCTTGGGCCGCCTCATGGAGGCTGGGCTGGACTCCATGCCCGGCGGCGGGGCCGAGATACTGGTGGAGAGGGTGCGCGCGCTCATCTCGCCGGGCAAATGCAGCGCCCAGCAGTGGCTGGAGGTGATGGCCACCGCCCACCGCCTGGGGCTCAACACCACCGCCACCATGATGTTCGGCCACATCGAGACCACTGAAGAGCGCCTGGAGCACCTGTTTAGCCTGCGCCGGGTGCAGGACCAGAGCCTGGCGGCCGGCCGGGGACGCTTCACCGCCTTCATCCCTTGGACCTTCCAGCCAGGCAACACCGCCCTGGCCGAGGTGACCCCGGCCACGGCGGTGGAGTACCTGCGCATGCTGGCCGTGAGCCGGCTGGTGCTGGACAACTTCGAGCACCTGCAGGCCAGTTGGGTCACCCAGGGGGCCAAGATCGCCCAGGTGTCGCTTAGTTTCGGGGCCGACGACCTGGGCTCCACCATGATCGAGGAAAACGTGGTGGCCGCCGCCGGGGTAAGCCACCGCTTAGACGCCGCCGAGCTCCAGCGCCTGGCCGGCGACATGGGCTACCAGGCCTGCCAGCGCAATACCTTCTACCAACTGGTTTAACCACCGCCATAGCGCGTCCTTGATTCCCAGGGCATAAGCTGATACAGGGGGGCATGTCTTTTAGCGAGCATGTCACCGGTCTGCGGGCCGCATGGGTATGGACCGGGCCGGGGCGCCTGCTGCCGGGGGCCACGGTCATGGTGGCGGACGGCCGGGTGGTGGAGGTGAGCCGGCGCCCGGTCTCCGGCCGGCAGGTGCGCGACCTGGGCGACGGCCTGTTGCTGCCGGGCCTGGTGAACGCCCACACCCACCTGGAGCTCTCGGGCCTGGCTGGCCTGGCCCGGCCGCAAGGCGACTTCGTGGACTGGCTGCTGGAGCTGGTGGCCACCCGGCCCCGGCAGGACCCGGCCGCGGCGGCGGCAGCCACCGAGCGGGCCGCCCGGCAGGCGTCCGCCACCGGCACCGTGCTGGTGGGTGATGTCACCAACACCGGCCGGGCCCGCGGGTCCCTGGCCGCCGCCGGCCTCAGCGCGGTGCTGTTCTTCGAGGCCCTGGGGCCGGCCATGGCCGAGCCGCCGGAACCCTTCGTGGGCTGGCAAGACGGCCGTTTGGAGCAGTCGGCCATCGCGGCCCACTCGCCCTACTCGGTGCCGGCCTGGCGCATCGCCGCCCTGAAACAGCGCGCCGGCCAGGGACCCTTTGCCATCCACCTGGCCGAGTCGGTGGCCGAGATGGAGTTCATCGCCGGCCGGGGGGACGAGGGCCGGCGGCTGGGCGAGTTTCTCCTGGTGCGCGGCGTACGTCGCGATGAGTTGGACCTGCGCAAGCGGCGTCCCCTGGCCCACCTCATGGCCCTGGGGGTGGTGGACAACAATACCCTGCTGGTGCACGGGGTGCAGCTAACCCCGGCCGAGGCCGAGCAGGTGGCGGCCAGCGGGGCCTCGCTCTGCCTCTGTCCCCGCTCCAACCTGGGGCTCACCGGCTCCCTGGCCCCGGTGCGGCGGCTCCTGGCCGCCGGGGCCAATCTGGCCCTGGGCACCGACTCCCTGGCCTCCACCGATGATTTGTCGCTGTTTAACGAGATGAGCGCCCTGGCCGCCGCCCTGCCCCGGCTGGAGCCTGAGGCCATCTTCACCATGGCCACCCTGGGCGGGGCCCGCGCCCTGGGGCTGGAGGACCACTTTGGCCGCATCCAGCCCGGGGCCTCGGCCCGCCTGGCCTTTGTGCCGCTGGCGGCCGCCTCGCCCGGCGAGGTCCTGGCCGCCGCCCTGGAGCCGGCCGCCGCCGGCCAAGGTCGGGCGGTGGACTAAACCCCCGGCCGGCCCTTTACCCACATGAAGATGATGCTGCGCTTGGCGGCGCAGTTTTCGCGATTGGTGGTGAACTGCTGCTGCCAGTGCTGGCCCTGGTAGGTGGTGCTCACCCGGTGGCGCAGTTGGGGATGGCCCCGGTCGAAGCAGGGCACCCGGCCCACCCAGACCCCGGAGATATCGGTACGGCCCTGGATAGTGCGGCCCAGCGCCGGGGTGGCCACGGTGATCACCACCCCTTGCAGGGCCGGCCGCGCCGAGACCCGGTCATCGATAAACACGGTGATTTCCTGACTGTCGGAGCAGGCGGCCAGGGTGGCCAGGACCAGCAGCCCGGCCGCCAGTGCCAGCCCCCGCTGGGCCAGCCTTGACCCCGCTCGCAAGCAAGCCGCCATGGTCACCCCTTGCCCGCCGGCCGCCGCCGTGTCAGTCCAACAGCAGCTTGCCGATGCGCCGCCAGCGCACACCCCAGGTATTGTCCTCCCAGGCCCAGTATATGACAAAGGCCCGGCCCAGGATATCCTGGCGGGGCACGAAGTGCCCGGAGCGCCAGTAACGCGAATCGTAGGATTGATCGCGGTTGTCGCCCATGACAAAGTAGTGGCCCGGCGGGACCTTCACCGGCCCGAAGTTGCTGGCGTACTGCACCCCGGGCGGTAGCCGTTTGTTGTCGGAGTAGTGGCCCCAGGGGTCTTTCATCTCGCGACCGTTTATGAATACCTTGCGCCCCCGCACCTCCACCGTGTCGCCGGGCAGGCCGATGATGCGCTTGATGAAGTCCTTGTCCCGGTCTTCGGGAAAACGAAACACGACGATATCGCCCCGCTTGGGGTCGCCCACCGCAAAGAGCACCCGATCGCTGAAGGGATACTTGATGTCGTAGCTGGACTTGAAGACCAGCAGGTGGTCGCCGACCAGCAGGGTGGGCTTCATGGACTCCGAGGGTATCTTGAAGGCCTGCACCCCCCAGGTGCGGATGACCAGGGCCAGGATCACCGCCAGGCCGATGGCCTCCAGGTATTCGCGCGTCTTGCTCTTGGGGTTGGTTTTTTCTTTGGCCACCGGCAGTTTCCTTTTTTGCCAATTCCCGCCTGCACCGGGGGAACCATACTGGCTGGACCCGGCGGTGTAAAGACTTTTCCCCCGGCGGCTAAAGCCCCAAAAGCGGCGGCAAGTCGCGGAAGTCCTCCAGGTGGGCCCAGGCCTGCAGGCTGGGGTTGCGAAAAGCCACCAGGCGCACCCCGGCGGCGCGGCAAAGCTGATCGTCTATCTCTGAATCACCAATATACACCACCTGGTCCCGCTCCAGCCCCAGGCGCTGCAAGGTTACCGCCATCACCCGGGGATCGGGCTTGGTGGCCCCCGCCTGGTTGGGGGTGATCACCACCTCGAACGCCCCGGTGAGGCCCACGTGGGCCAGGGCGCGGTGGGTGGTGTCCATGCGGTTGGTGGCCACGGCCAGGCGCAGGCGTTCGGCCAGGGAGCGGATGGTCTCCACCGCGTGGGGAAAGGTGCGCAGCTTGGCCAGAAAGGGCGTGGGGTCCAGGGAGCGGAAGTAGTCCTTGGCCCGCTGCACCAGCTCCGGGTCGCCGGTGAGGTGCAGCAGCGAGTCGTCCAGGCAGGCGCTGTGCACCACCGGGCGGGAGGCCTCGTCCATGGGTGGCAGGCCCAGCACCTCCAGCAGGTGGTTGTAGAAAGCCACGTTGGCCTCGGCCGAATCGAAGATGACTCCGTCCAAGTCGAAGATGGCTGCCTTGATGCCGGGACTATGGCCTGCTTGCTGTGTCATGGCTGGGTACGGCCCCGCTCCTCAATGAAAAACACAGGGCCCCGTGGGGGCCCCGTGTGGTCATGCTCAGTCGCGTCCCGTTGGCTTGCGTCCTTGCTCGCCCGCCTGCGCTCTTGCTCGGCTGCCCGCGTCCTCACCCGCGCTCTTGCTCGGCTGCCCGCGCTCTCGCCCGCTGACTCGCGCTCTCGCTCGCTGACTCGCCTCCTAGGCCTCGGCGGTGGCTTCGGCCTCGGCCTGGTCCTCGTGGTCATGGCCGTGGTCGTGGGAGTAGGTCTTGCCAATGGCGAGATCCTTCATGGAAGCCAAGAGGGCGTA
>JAMOVV010000191.1 GCA_027067385.1 Desulfarculaceae bacterium | reverse complement strand
CCGCCAGGGCCCCACCCGGCTGCCGCCCAGGGGGATGTAGACGTAGTCCCGGAACCAGTAGGACAGCGACATGTGCCAGCGCCGCCAAAAGTCGGCCGGCGAGCGTGACAGGTAAGGGTGATCGAAGTTGCGCACCAGTTCAAAGCCCAACAAACGGGCGCTGCCCCGGGCGATGTCGGTGTAGGCCCAGAAGTCGGCCAGTATCTGGATGGAGAAGGCCACGGCCCCCAGCCAGGCCAGGTAGAACCCGGGGTCTTTGAGTGCGAAGACCTTGTCGCTGATCATGGCCACGTTGTCGGCGATCACCAGCTTTTTGAAAAACCCCCACAACAGCAGCATTAGGGCGCTGTTCACCCGCCCGGTATCTATAGATCGCGGCTGTTCCACCTGGGGCAACAGGTGCGCGGCCCGCTCGATGGGCCCGGCCACCAACTGGGGAAAAAACGATACGAACAGGGCGAAGTCCAGGAAATGGGTGCGGGCCTGCAGGTCGCCCCGGTACACGTCGATACAGTAGCCCATGGCCTGGAAGGTATAGAAGGAGATGCCCACCGGCAGCACCAGGGCCACGGTGGTGTGCCAAGAGCCCAGGCCGGCCAGGTCCAACAGGGCCGATAAGTTGGCCATAAAGAAATCGAAATACTTGTAGGCCCCCAGGATGCCGAGGCTCAAGGTCAGGCCGGCGATGAGGATGGGCTTTTTACGCTGGGGGTAGCGGGCCATGGCCAGGCCGCAGAGGTAGTTGGCGGCGGTGGTGCCGAAGATCAGGGTCAGGAACCAGGGATGCAGGTATCCGTAGAACAGGTAGCTGGCCGCCAGCAGCAGGAGGTTCTGCCAGCGGTGGGGCAGTTGCCAATATATGGTCAGGACCAAGGCCAGAAAAACGATATAGTCGATGCTGTTGAAGCTCAACGCGCTGCGATCCAAGCTGGTGGTAGTTGCATGAGTGGCCGGGCGAGCGTCCACTTTTGGGGGTCCGGTCTACGGGGCCATTGTACTCGCCGGAGGCCGGCCAGGCAAGCTCAAGTGGGCAGCACCACCGGCGGGCGCAGCAGGAGGTCCAC
The DNA here is from genome assembly GCA_027067385.1 of Desulfarculaceae bacterium. Taxonomy (GTDB): domain Bacteria; phylum Desulfobacterota; class Desulfarculia; order Desulfarculales; family Desulfarculaceae; genus JAMOVV01. The sequence continues at coordinate 19,344 of JAMOVV010000191.1, read as the reverse complement.
CGCCTCGCGGGCGCAGGCGGCCAGGCGGGGATGGGTCTCGCCCAGGCTGATGATCTGGCGCAGGTTGTCGGTGGTGCGGTAGATGAGGTGGGCCAGGTCGCCCTCGCCTCCGCCGTAGAGGGTTACCGTGTCGGCGAACTCGGCCATCATGCCCCAGGCGAAACAGGCCGCCGCCGCGGCCGGCGGCAGGGGTGGGGTGTGGAAGTCCCAGTCGCGCAGACGGCCCAGGGTGGGGCCCAGCACCCCCAGCAGCCGGGTCATGGCCCGGGAGAGGCGGGGGCTCAGGTAGGGTGCTTCGCCCTCGCGCTCGCGGTCGTCCACGAACAGGGCCACCAGGGCGCCCAGGAGCACCGGGTCGTCGGTGGGCAGGGCCTCGGCCCGGATGGCCTCGGCGATCAACACCGGCTGGTCCAGCCGTAGCTTGGAGGCCCACAGCCCGTCCGGGGTGAGCCGCCCCTGGTGGTCCACGTAGCCCCCGGAGGTGAGGAACTCCAGGTGGCGCACAAAGTCGAACCAAAAGGCGTGGCTCTGGTCGCGCACCCGGGCCAGGGCCGCCTCGGCCTCTTGCAGGGACCGGTTCAGCGGCGATGCGGGGTCGCGGCATTCGGCCAGGCAAGGGCAGGGGCGGCAGGGAATATGGTCCAGTTCCTGCTCGGTCTCGGCCAGTCGGACCCGGACCCGTTCGGCCTGGTCTTGGGCCAGGGCCTCCAGGGCGGCCGGGTCCAGGGGCTTCAGCTCCAGGGGTAGCTGGCGAAACACCGCCCGGGCCAGGGCCTTGCCGCCGCCGGCCTGGGGCAGCTCCAGCACCTGGTCGCATATCTCCGCGATCTCTTCCAGGGGGATGTATTCCAGGCGGGGACGGCCCTTTTCCAGGCGGCGCTCGGGAATGAGGCTCACCGCGGTCACCCCGAAATCCGGCCCCGAGCGCTCGCGGCGCAGCACCGCGTAGGGCGCGCCCTGCCGGGTGAGAAAGGCCCGCCCCCGGCCCAGGGCCCCCCAGTATCCTCCGGGCTGGTCCCCAGCTCGGCCGCGCTCGGCCAGGACCTGGCGGCGTTTCTCCAGGCGGCGGCGCCACCGCCGGCGCACCACCGCTTCCTCCACGCTGGCGCAGGCCGCCTCCTGCAGGTACTTGCCGGCCAGGGCGGCGATCTTGGGGGGGCCGCCGAGGGAGACGCCCCGCCGGGTGGACTCCTCCATGCGCTGGAAAGTGGCCAGGCTCATGCTCAGCAGTTGCTTGATCTCCTCGGGCCGGTGGCTCAGCAGCAGGTTGAGCACCATGGAAAAGTTGATGTGCAACTGGCTGGCGATGGGCTCCGGCGAGGAGGCGAGCAGCCCGGCGATGAGCTCCACGTTTTGAAAGGGACCCGGCACCACCAGGCAGAAGCCGATCTTGTCCATGCCCCGCCGGCCGGCCCGGCCGGTCATTTGCAGCAGGTCGGTGGCGCTCAGGTCTACGAAGTCGCGACCGTTAAAGCGGTCAGACTGGGTGATGACCACGCTGCGGGCCGGGAAGTTCACCCCGGCGGCCACGGTGGAGGTGCTGAAGATGGCTTTGAGCAGGCCGCGTTGCATCAGCCGCTCCACCAGCAGCTTCCAGTGGGGCAGGTGCCCGGCGTGGTGGGCGGCCACGTGCAGCTTGCGCAGGGTCTCCAGTTGGGGGTGGTCGGCCAGGAAGGGGTGGGTTTGCAGGCACTGGTCAATGATGGCGTCGGCCTGCTGCATCTCTTCCTGGCTGATCTGCAGCCGGGCCGAGGCGCTGTGGCCCAGGGCGGCGTCGCAGTCGGCCCGCGATTTCAAGAAAAATATCGCCGGCAGCAGGTTGGCCATCTCCAGGGCGCGCAGCACCCGGGTGAAAGGCGGCAGGTGGGCCAGGGGCCCCCGCCGCCCGCGGTAGGACTGATGGTCCAGGATGTGGCGCACCCGGCCGAAGAGATTACCCCGCTGGTCCTTGAGCGGCATGATCTCGCCGTCGGGGGCCAAAAACAGGGGGAACAGGGGCACCGGGCGCTGGTCGCTGAAGACCACCCGGCAACGACGATCGCGGACATAGGTGAGCCAGCGGGCGATCTGGTCGGCATTTTCCACCGTGGCCGAGAGCAACAGCAGGCGCACCCGCACCGGCAGGTAGATGATGACCTCTTCCCAGACCACCCCCCGGTCGGGGTCGCCCAGGAAGTGGGCCTCGTCGAGCACCACCAGGGCGGAGTCCAGGTCGCGTCCCCGGAACATGGCGTCGTAGAGCTGGTTGCGCAGGATTTCAGTGGTGCCCACCACCAGGGGGGCCTGGATGTTTTCCTTGCGGTCACCGGTGAGGATGCCCACCTGGCCGGGGCCGAAGAGCTCGCCGAACTCGGCGAACTTGGCGTTGGACAGCGCCTTGAGGGGGCTGGCGTACCAGGCCTTCTGGCCGGAGCGTAGGGCCCGTTCGATGGCCTGTTCGGCGATCCAGGTCTTGCCGCTACCGGTGGGCGCGCTCACCACCACGTCGCTGTTGGTAAGCAGCTCCACCGCCTCGACCTGGAAGGGGTCGGGCACAAAGGGCGCGGCCTCGGGTATGCCCACCGTGGCCAACACGGGACGCAGCTTGCGGTGCACCCGGGGGTTGAACTCCACCGGCGCGGGGCGCCGCGGCGGGCGGGAGGCCTTGCCGTGGCGTCGGCCATGGTGGCGATGGCGGTGATTTTTGGAGCGCGGCTTGGGCAAACAGGGGCCTCCAGTCGCCACCGATGCTACACCAGCCCCTGCAAGTACGCAAGTAGGCATAATAAATCGCCATGGCTTTTAAGTTGTGGATGGGATAAAAGGGGGTGGTCTCCCCCCGCCTCCGGATCCGCGGGGCGGGGGGACACCGGGCGTCACCTTCCCTGGCGACCTTTAGGGGAAGACGCCTCCATGCGCCTCCTCAGCATTGGGCCACTGTCAGGACATTCCAGCGGCCACGCCTGACCGAAGATAGAAGCAATCGGTGTGCCAAAGAGGGCACCGCAGCGTTGCTCGGCGAGGGTTCTTGGATTAATAGGCGCGATTTCAGGTGGTTAAGTGGTGGCGGCTGCTCCTGGGGCGACCAGGGTGCCGGTCGGGGTCGCCTGGGCGGCGGTCGGAAGAATTATCCTTATCCCACCTGGAGGCCAGGGAAGGTTTTTCCCCTGGCGGGCGGGGGGTTACTCCGGGTCCCGGTGGCCGCAGAGCTCGTCCACCATCTCGGTCAGTTGGTTGAGCCGGCTCTCCATCAGCCGGCGCAGCTCCTCGATTTTTTCGGGCGGTAGGTCCCGTTCGACCTCGATGGGGTCGCCAAAGGCCATCTTCACGCGGGCAAAGGGCTTGGGGATCATCTGCTTGTCCCAGGCGTTTTTGAACACCCAGGCCCGGTCGGTGGACCACATCACCGGCACCAGGGGCAGGCCGGTGCGGCTGGCCAGTACGGCCAGGCCGGCCTTGGCCACGTAGGGTGGTCCCTGGGGGCCGTCGGCCACGGTGGCGGCCACGGCGCACTCTTCCCGCAGGGCCCGCTCCAATTCCTTTAGGGCGGTGGCGCCGCCGGAAGAGGAAGAGCCGCGCACCGGCACCGCGCCCACCAGGCGGGCGTAGCGGGCGGCCAGCTCGCCGTCTTGGGAGCGGCTCACCATGAAGGCGGGATGGTAGCGTCCAAAGTAAAAGGCGGCGAAGATGCCCCCGCGGTGCCAGCTCACCCCCACCAGGGGCTTGCCCTGGTCAAAGTATTCCCGCAGCACCCGGCCGTTGATCAGCTCCACCCGGCAGGTGCGGAATATCAAAACGATAAGCCGGCCCACCGTGTGGGTGATGAGCCAAAACTTGATGCGCTGGCCCAGGCTCCACCGGGGGGCATAGTATCGCTTGTCGGCCATCTAGGGCCCCGAGTCCTGGGCCGCGGCCGTGGGCCCGCAGCCTAAACCAATGGGTTTTTCGTTGTACTCCACCACCCGCACCTCCAAAGTTGCCGGCCTGGGCCGGGTACTCTCCCCGCTATGCATACCACCGGCCGGCACCAGGCTCAAGGGTGCTTGGTTGACAGGGCGGCGGACGGTTGTTAGGAGTGGAATTTAACCGGCCCCACGCCTCCGGGGTTGGCGGCCGGCCCACTCTTGCTTGGAGGTTATCTCGTGGAGATGCAGGTTTCCTTTCCCGGCGGTAAAAAAGTCACGGCCCACTACAACGGCTTCACCATCGCCACCGACCAGTCGCTCGAGGACGGCGGCGAGGGCAGCGCCCCGGAACCATTCGCCCTGTTCCTGGCCTCCCTGGCCACCTGCACCGGCATCTATGCCCTGGTGTTTTGCCAGGCCCGCGGCATCGACCCCCAGGGGATGGGGCTGAGCCTCGCCACGGTGAGCGGACCCGAGGGCAAGGGCCTGGCCCGGGTGGAGATGGAACTCACTCTGCCGCCGGGTTTCCCGCCCAAGTACGAGAAGGCCATCAGGCGGGTGGCCGAGGGATGCGCGGTGAAAAAGGTGATCCTGAATCCGCCGGAGATGGTGCTCACGGTGCGCCCGGCCTAGAAACGGTCCGCCGCCTACAGCCAGCCCCACAGCGGCCAGGCGCCCACCACGGCCGCCAGGGTGGCCAGCAGGCTGGTGATCACCAGCAGCCGTCCGGCCGCGGATACGTCGCCGTCGAGCGCGGCGCGGCCCCCGGGGTTGATCCAGGGCTTGTCCACCAGCCGGCCGTGGTAACTGCCGGGCCCGCCCAGCCGGATGTCCAGGGCCCCGGCCGCTGCCGCCTCGGGCCAGCCGGCGTTGGGGCTGTGGTGGTCTCCGTGGTGGTTCACGGTGGAGCGCCAGGCGCCGGCCGGGTTTAAGCCCAGCAGGGGGCAGGAGGCGATGATCAGCAAGGCGGTGAGGCGGGCCGGTATCCAGCCGGCCACATCGTCCACCCGGGCCGGCACCATCCCCAGGTGGCGGTAGCGCTGGTCGCGGTAGCCCAGCATGGAGTCCATGGTGTTGACGGCCTTGTAGGCCACCGCCGCCGCCGGCCCGCCCAGGGCCAGGTAGAACAGGGGGGCCACCACGGCGTCATTGAGGTTTTCGGCCAGGGTCTCCACCAGGGCCCGCCGGATGCCCTCGTTATCCAAGTGATCCACGTCGCGACCCACGATCATGGCCAGCCGGCGCCGGGCCAGCTTGATCCGGCCCTCGCGCAGGGCCCGGGCGGTCCGGTCCACCTCGCGCCACAGTTGACCGGCCGACAGGCACTGGAAGGCCACCACCACGCCGGCCAGCCAGCCCCACGGCGGCCACAGCCAGGTGGCCAGAGCCATGAGCCCCCAGGTGGCCGCGGCAAAACCACCGGCTACCACCAACACGATCAAACCGCCGGCCCAGCGCAGGCGGTTCGGCCCCGGGAAATACCGGCGGGCCAGCCGCTCGCAGCCCTCGATGGCCCGGCCCATGAAGCGCACCAGGTGGGGCCAGGTGGGCGGGTCTCCTACGATCACGTCCAGGGCGGCCGCCGTGATTATGCCCGTCGATCCCAACATAGATCGTCCTTCGACCGGGAGCCGAAAAGGGCCGGACGGCTGGTCCCGGCCCGCGTGGCCGTACTCTGGGGATCATCATATAAATATCTAAACAGGGCAAGTATAATTTATTGCTACTGATGCGCCAGGCGGGAAAATTGGTGGCAGTGACCTGGTCTGTCTGGTACAAAAAACCATGATATATTCCTAATACAAAAAGTCTAAAACCCCGTTTAGTCGAACCAAATAAACGGCGCATATTACGCCATGCGATATACTAAAAAATACTCTGTTCAAGTTTAACGGTCCTCATTTATATCTCTCTCTTGACATTACAGAAGTCTTGGGATTAAATGCAATTTATATATTAGAGTAGTCGGTTTGCAGAAAATCACTAGTTAAAAAAGGAGTTGGACCCATGGCTAGGTCCCCGCGCTGGTCAAAGGAAGACCGTGCAAACCTGCTGAAACAGGTTCAAGATGGCGTCTCGGAGCAAGATATACGCCGCGTGTTTAAAACCAAATCGCGTGGTGGTGGACTCCGCGAGATGACCTCGGTGGAATTCGCGCAGCAATTGAAGCAAGCGATGGTTGAGGCCGGCATAATAAAGCAAAGCAGTCAGCGTAGCATCAAGAGCGATACATATACAGTGACTGCCTCGGGTCGATTGAACATCCCTGATTTTGAAAAGATCACGGGATACAAACCCGGGACCACCTTTTCATTAGAGACCCCGCGCGGTCGTTCCAAGGCATGGCGATTGGTGCCTATCGATTGAGTTACCGCCGCTTTTCCCTGCCCGTTGCCGCCAGCCTCGCCCGTTGCCGCCCGCCTCATTGAGCCTGGGCGCAACGGGTTTAATATTGTATGCTGCCCCTGTACCCAAGCCTGGAGTATTGAGTGGCCCATCGCGTCCTGCGCTACCTAACCTCCCTGGGGGTGGGGCTCCTGCCCGGTCCCCGGGGCACCTGGGGCTCGGCCCTGACCTGGGCGGCGGCCATGCTCTACCTGGAGTGGGCCGCGGCTCCCCTGGCGGGATGGTGGTACGGGATGGTCACGGCGGCGGTGGCCGCGCTGGCCATAGCCAGCTCCGACGCGGCGGTGCGCCGGGGGGTGTTTGGGCCTTCGCACGATCCCGGCCGCATCGTGATCGACGAGGCGGCCGGCATGCTGGTGGCCCTGTACAGCACGCAATCGCTGGGCCCGGCGGCGGTGCTGGCCTTCATCCTGTTCCGGTTGTTTGATATATTCAAGCCGTTTCCGGTGGGCCGCTCCCAGCGCCTACCCGGTGGCTGGGGGGTGGTGATCGACGACCTGTTGGCCGGGCTCTACGCCTGGGCCACGGTGCAGTTGGTCTTCTACTGCTGGCCCTGGTCCTCGGTCTTCTGACAGCGGGGGCACACCCCGCTCACTTCCAAGCGGTGCCCGGTCACCCGGTATCCCAAGCGGCGGGCCAGGCGTTTTTCCATTTCCTGCATGGCGGGCTCGGTGAACTCCTCGATGCGGCCGCACACCAGGCAGCGCAGGTGGCAGTGGTCTTCGTGGCCATAGGTGTGTTCGTAGTAGGAGACCCCGTCTTCCTGGAACACCTCGTCCACCAGCCCGGCGGCGATCATCAGGGGCAGGGTGCGATAGACCGAGGAGCGGCTGATGCGCTGGTTTTTTTGGCGCAGGCCCAAGTACAGATCATCGGCGGTGAAGTGGTCGTGGCGCGCAAAGACCTCCCGCACCACGGCCTCGCGTTCCGGGGTGTAGCGCATGTTGCGGCCCTGGATGAAGCTGCGAAAAATTTCCACCTCTGAGCCCACCGCGTCGTCCCTCCGCCTCGCTTGACCCATAGCGCACCCTACGGTTTGGCTTTGCCCATGTCAAGCGCGGCCGCGGGCCGGTGGGACCGCGCCGCTTTGACCCCCAGGATCACCGACACCGGCACCAGCTCCACCTCGCGGCGCAGGCGCTGGGCGTACTGCTTGAGCACGCTGAGGGTGGTACGGTGGGGATGGGCGATGGCGATGACCCGCCCCTTTTGGTGGGCCAGGCGCAGCATGCGCTTGATCTGGGCCTCGATGGCCGGCCGGGTGGGATCGTGGTCCAAGAACACGTGACGCCGGCCGGTGGGCACCCCCTGGCCGCGAGCCACCTGCATGGCCCGGGAGCGCGGCGAGGTGACCGAGTCCACGAAGAAGAGCCCCTTGCGCTTGAGCACCTGCATCACCGGCTTGAGCTTGGCGGGCTTTTGGGTGAAGCGCGAGCCCATGTGGTTGTTGGCGCCCCGGGCGCTGGGCACGCAGGCCAGGTCGCGTTCGGTCTGGGAGGCGATACGCCGGGGGGCCATGGTGGTGAGCAGGGCGCCGGGGCCGGGTTTGAGCCGGGGGTAGGTGATCGGCTCCATGGGCAGGTGCACCATGACTTCCAGGCCCTTTTGGGCGGCCAGTTTTGCGATTTGGCGGCCAAAGGGGGAGTACGGCAGGATGGAGAAGGTGATCGGCAACTCCAGGGCGGCCAGTTGGCGGGCCGGGGCCATGAGATAGCCCAGGTCGTCGACGATCAGGGCCACCTGGGGCCGGGCCGGTAGTTGGCGCGGCGGGGGGCGCAGGCGGTAGGGGTACAGGTCGACCTGGTGGGTGGGACACGAGGCCAGCAGGACCGCCAGGCGCAGGCCGCCGGGCAGGGGGCTGCGCCGGGTCTGGGCCAATCCGGTCAACTTGGCGCTGAGGTTCCGGGCCACCAGCTCGGGAGCCTGGCCCGGTGGCAGATGCACCTCCACCCGGGTCAGCTCGCTCTGGGGCGAGTTGACCACCGTGACCACCATCTCCCGGTTGGAGACCCCGTGTTGGCGCAAGGCGGTGAAGAGCGCCTCGTCGATTTTTTGCAAAACGCCGCTGGGCGGCAGATGGGCCACCGGTTCTTCGTAGACCGGGGTCTGGGACGGGGGGGCCGCCGCGGGCCGGCCGGGGGGCGCCGGCGCCGGGGGGGCGGCCGGGGAGGCGCGCTGCTCCCGGGGGGGCGGCAGCAGGTAGTCCCAGGCCCAGCCGGCCAGGATGCCCAGCAGCACTGCCACCAGGGCCCCGGCGATCACCAGGCCCGGGCGCAGGCCGTAGCGGGCCAACCATCTCTCCAGGCGTCCGCCGGGGCCGCGCCCGGCGCCGGGCTGGGGGAGGCGGGCCAAGGGGTTTATCGCTTGGCGGCCGCCTGCTTGGCCATGGGCGCGAACACCTGCCAGGCCTTGAGCAGGTCCAAGGCACGCCGCAACTGGTTGTCACGGGCCAGGCGTTCGGCGGTCATGTAGAGTTTTTTATCTTTCTTTTGATTGCGGCGCTTTTCGTCTTTATCCTGCTGCTCCGGCGCGATGGCGCCCTTGAGGTCGCGCTCGCGTATGGCCTGGTCCTTCTTTTTCTTCAGCTTCTTTTTAGGCGGCGGCACAAAGGGCACCACCAGGTCCGGCTCGATGCCCTTGGCCTGGATGGCCCGGCCGGCGGGGGTGTAGTAGCGGGCGGTGGTGAGGCGCAGGGCGCCCTTGCCTCGCAGGGGGATGATGGTCTGTACCGATCCCTTGCCAAAGGTGCGGGTGCCCAGGATCATGGCCCGCTTGTGGTCCTGCAGGGCGCTGGCCACGATCTCGCTGGCGCTGGCGGTACCGTTGTTGACCAGGCAGATGATGGGATAGTCGCCGGCGGTGGTGTGGCGGGTGGCGGTAAAGGACATGTTCTGGTTGGGCAAGCGGCCCTTGGTGGTGACCACCACCCCGCCGTGGAGGAACTGGTCGGCCACGCTCACCGACTCTTGCAGCAGGCCGCCGGGGTCGTTGCGCAGGTCCAGCACCAGGCCCTTGAGCGGCACCTTCTGGCCCTGCAGGGTCTCCAGGGCGCGGATGAGGTCGCGGGTGGTCTGCTCCTGGAAGTGGGAGATGCGGATATAGCCGTAGCCGTCTTCCAGCAGGTTGAAGCGTACACTGCGCAGGGGGATGGTGTCGCGGATGATGGGGATGTCCTTGAGCTCGCCGAGGCCCTCGCGCATGATGGTGAGCACCACTTTGGTGCCCTTGGGTCCGCGGATGGCCTTCACCGCGTCCATCAGGCTCATGCCCTTGGTGAGTTTGCCGTCGATCTTGATGATGCGGTCGCCGGCTTTCATGCCCGCCTTGTAGGCCGGGGTGTCTTCGATGGGGGAGACTACGGTGAGCACGCCGTCGCGCATGGTTATTTCAATACCCACCCCGGAGAACTGTCCCCGGGTCTCGATCTGCAGGTCGCGGTATTCTTCGGGGGTGAGATAGGAGGAGTGGGGGTCCAGGCTGGCGGCCATGCCCTTGACCGCTTCGATGATCAGTTCCTCCTCCGGCTTGACCTCCACGTACTTCTTTTCGATTTCGGCCAAGACCTCGGTGAGGATCTGGAGACGGCGGTAGCGCTCATCGTCGTTGGTGCGTGCGTCCGAGCGTCCCGAGGCCTGGAACAGCACCAAGGTGAAGACCACGGCGGCCAAAGCGACGATCAGGGGGTTTTTAAGGGAGTTCAGGCGCATAGGTGCCTCCCGCTACGGTGAATGATCCAGCCGGCCCTGGGGCCGCTGGGTTGCTATAGTTGGCCGCCGGCTAAAAAAAGGTCCACGGCCCGCCCCCTCCGGCGCGACCACGCCCGGGTGGGACCAATTACTCGGATGAACTTTTAACTTATAGTCTGGGACCTCGCCGGTCAAGGGGCCAGGCGGAGCCAGGCCACTGGGTCCACCGGCCGGGCGCCGCGGCGCACCTCCAGGTAAAACCGTGCGTCGTTTCCCACCGCTCCTACCACCGCCCCGGCCGCGATCTTTTGGCCGGCAGTCACCGACAGCTTGCCCAGGTGGGCCAAGACGGTGTGCATGCGGTTGCCGTGGTCCACGATCACCACCCGCCCCCAGCCGGCCAGGGGCGCGGCATAGGCCACCCGCCCGGCCCAGGGGGTGCGCACCCGGGCTCCCGGTCGGGCCGCCATCAACACCCCGCGGTGGCCGGGTCCGGCCCGCCGTAGCAGGCGGCCTTCCACCGGCGGGGCCGGCCGGTATCCCGGTGGCGGGCCGGGGCGCGGCTGGTCCAGGGCAAAGGTGCGGGCCAGGCGGATTTCGGCCTCGCGCAGGGCGGCGATGGTCAGGGCGGCGGAGCGCGATTGTTGCTTGAGCTTGGCCAGCAGCCGGTCCCGCGAGGCCAACAGCCTCTCCAGCAGGGCCGCCCGTTCGGCCTGGCTACGCCGCAGTTGGGCCACCTGGTGCCGGTGCAGGGAGAGCCGCAGTTGCAGGCGGTTGAGTTGGCGGGAGCGCTGGTGCATCTGCACCAGGCGGCGGTGGTCCGCCTGGGCCAGGCGGGTGAGGTACTGGGAGCGCACCAGGTAGTCGTTGAAGTCGTGGGCCGAGCCCAGCAGGGTGTAGGTGCGGTCCGAGCCAAAGAGATACAGCGCCCGCATGCGCCGGCCGTAGCGCTGGCGGAGGGTGCGAAGCTGGTCCTCCAGGACCTTGGTTTGCCGGCGTACCTTTTCCAGGCGGGGGACCAGGCGGGCCTCCTCCTGCTGCAGCTCCAGCGAGGAGCGAGAGGCCTGGTCCACCTGTTGCTTGAGTTGGCCTAGCTCCCGGTGCAGGTCATCGATGCGCTTGCGGATGGCCCTGCGCTGGGCCAAGAGCCGGCCCAGGCGCTGGCGCAGTTGCTGGCGGGTGGCCGCGGGGTCGGCCGCCGGGGACGGTGCGGCCGGGGACGCGCCGGCCGGCGGTGCGGCCAGCAGGACCAGCACCAGGCCCAGGGCCCCGATGCCCGGCCACGGCTTCATCGCCGCACCTGGTTGCGCAGCACCCGGCCCACCCCCAGCATTCCCCCCAGCACCCCGGCCAGGGCCCCCACCCCGGCCAGGACCACCGGCACCTGGGGCGGCAGGCGCAGAATCTCCGACAGGCGGACGCCCAGGGGCAGCTCGGCCGGGGCGCCCAAGAGCCCCAGCAGGGCCCACAGCAGCAGGGAGGCCAGGCCGGCGGCCAGCAGGGCCTGCAGCAGGGCCTCCAGCACAAAGGGCACCCGCACGTAGTCGGTGGAAGCGCCCACCAAGTCCATAATCTCCAGCTCGTCGCGCCGCAGGTAGACCGCCAGGCGCACGGTGTTGGTGGACAGCAGCACCACCCCTAGAAACAGCAGGCCGCCCACGGCCAGGGCCAGGCGGCCCATCACGGTCATGGCCTGTTCCAGGCGGTTGAGCCAGGGGCGGCTGGTCACCACCTCGGCCACCTGCACCAGCTTGGCCAGGCGCGGCACCACGGTCTCCGTACCGTCGATGCCCGGGGTGAGCTCCACCTCCACCGCGTTGGGCAGGGGATTGGCCCCCAGCCCGTCGAGCAGGCCGGCGTGGGGACCCAACTGGCGCCGGAAGCGGGCCAGGGCCTCGCCCCGGGACACGAAACGGGCCCGCACCACCTGGGGCCAGTGGATGATCTCGCGGGCCAGGGATGCGCCGTCGGAGGGGCTTACGTCGTCATGGAGCACCACCATCAGGGCGGCCCCGGTGGTGAGGCGGCGGCCGGCGGTGTCCAGGTTGAGCACCAGGGTGAGGTAGGCCCCCACGATGGCCAGGGCTACGGTGAGGGTGCTCACGGCCACCGAGGTGAGCCAGGGGTTTTCCCGCATCTGGCGCACGGCGCGGTAAAGCGCCCCCTGCCTGGCCCCCCGCCGGCTCACGGCGACTCTTCCAGGCGGCCGTCACGCAGATGCAGCACCCGGGCCCCGCCGGCCTGGGCCAGGAGGCCGGGGTCGTGGGTGGCCACCATCACCGTGGCCCCGCGGGCGTGGAAATCGGCCAGGAGCTGCATGACCCGGCGGCCGTTGTCCGGGTCCAGGTTGCCGGTGGGCTCGTCGGCCAAAAGCAGGGCCGGGCGGCCCACCAGGGCGCGGGCCACGGCCACCCGCTGCTGCTCGCCGCCACTTAGGGTATCGGCCCGGGCGTCGGCCTTGTCCAGTAACTCGACCATGGCCAGGGTTTTCTCCACCCGCTCAACCAGCGACTTGCCCCGGCCGCCGGCCACCCGCAGGGCCAGGGCCACGTTTTCAAACACGTCGCGTCGTGGAACCAGGCGGAAGTCCTGGAAGATGACCCCCACCCGCCGCCGTAGGCGCGGCAGCTTGCGGCCGCTGAGGCGTCCCAGGTCGGCCTTGCCAACCGTCACCGTGCCGCTGGTGGGGAAGTCAGCCCCGTAGAGCAGGCGCAGGAGAGTGGTCTTGCCCGCGCCGGAAGGGCCGTTGAGAAAAAGAAATTCCCGGGGGGCCACCCGAAACGACACGTCTTTCAAGGCCGGCCGGGCGCGGCCGGGAAAATGCTTAGTTACCTGGTGTAGTCGGACCATTTTCTCCTTGGCCCCGGCGCCCGGCTTAACGGGTGCCGGGGAAAGTTCTGGCCAGCGTGACCCTAGCGCTTGGCCGGCATAGGCAGTCCCGTGCCCATGGCCCGGCGCAGGGAGGCCAGGGCGACATTAAAGGACGTGAGCGCGCCGGTGAGGTCGTTTTGGGCGCGGGTCAGGAGGTTTTGGGCGTCCAGGAGCTCGGTGTTGGTGGTGAGCTGCTCCTTGTAGCGCTCCTGGGTGATGCGGTAATTCTCCTTGGCCGCGGCCACCGCGGCCCGGGCGGTGGCGATGGTATTGTCAGCGTCACGCAGGCGCAGGTAGGCCTCCTTGACCTGCAACACCACCTGGTCGTCGAGCTGGCGCAACTGGGCCTTGAGGGCCCGTTTGTCGGCGCGGGCCTTGGAGACCCCCTGGTAGGTGCGTCCCCACTCCCAGAAGTTCCACTTGGCCGCGGCCATGATATGCCAGGAATGTGGCTCGGTGACGCCACCACCGCCCAGGTTCCAATCGGTGCCGGCCCAGGTGTAGGCGCCCTGGATAACCACCTGGGGATAGAAGCCACTGGCCGCCTTGGTCACCGCCCAGTCGGCTTGCTGCATCCGCAAGCGCATGGCCTTGAGCTCGGGCCGCTGGGCCTTGGCCCGGCGGATGGCGTCGCCCAGGGAGATGGCTACCTTGTGATAGCCCAGGATGTCGCGCACCTCCAAAGGGGCGTTGACCGAGCGCCCCAGTAAAGTATTCAAGCGGCTGCGGGCCAGGGCCACCACGTTGGCGGCGGCGGTGGCCCGCTGGCGGGCACTGGCCAGCTCCACCTTCACTTTGAGTACGGCGTTGACCGGCACGATGCCCACGTCGTGGAAGTCCTGGGTGGTCTTGAGCTGGGATTTGAGCAACTCCACCGCCTGCTTGGCGGTCACCAGGGCCTTTTGGCTGGCCAGGTATTGGAAATAGGCGGTTTTTACGGCCAGGGCCACGTCGAGCTTGGCCAACTGGACCTGCAACTCGGCCACCCCCACCCCCAGCTTGGCCATGGTGTATTGCGCCGTAATCCTGAAGCCGGTGAAGATCGGCTGTTCAAAGGCGGCTTGGAGGCTATAGGTGTTTTCGTCGGCCATGGCGATGGTGCCCATACTCGGGACCTCCATGGCCGGCACCGGGTCGATACGTTTGAAGGAATAGGTCGCCGACAGGGTGGGCAGGTAGCCGGTTATGGCCTGGGCCTTCAAGGCCTTGGCGCCGGTGAGCTGGTGACGGGCGGCGGCCAGGGTGGGCGAGTATCGCAGGGCTATGCGCAAGGCCTGGTCCAGATCGATGGGCCCCCGGATATTGGCCTGGTCGGCGGCCGGGGCCGGGGTGGTCAACAGCAGGGGCAAGACGATGACCAGGGCAGCGGCCCAGGTCTTATTTTTTCTGAAAAACCACATGGTAGCACTCACCAATCAGTGGCTAAAGGTTTGGATACATATCACCAATCTAGGTTAGCATATCTGTCGGTCTATTGTTTGGCGATAGGGCCTCTAGGCCCCCGCGCCACCGAGGCGGCCCAGCGCCGCGCTGAACATGCCGGCGCACCAGACAAAGGGTCGGATCAAACATATGATTATTGCCTTATTTGTCAAGGCCGGCTCCTGGTTAATCACCAGCCGGAGAAAGGGGCGGTTCAGGGGATAGAGCAACAACAGGGCGATGGCCGCCAGGGTCACGGCGTGTCCCGGGGCGCTGGGCAGGTATATGGCCAGGACGGCCACCGCGGCCAGGGCCAGCAGGGGTTGGGCCATGAGCCCCCGGCTGGTCAACTCGGGCCGGCCGTCTTTGGTGCCTTGGCGGCGGGTGAGAAACAGGGTGCGGCCCAGGTTGAGCTCCCCGGCCAGGTAGCGGCCCCAGGTGGCGGGAAGGCTGGTGCGCGGCCGCAGTTCGGGATCAAATACCAGTTGGAGCCCCAGGGTGGCCAGTCGGGCGCAGGGAGTGGGCAGAGGTGAGCCGTCGCGGCCCTCACCCGGGGCCAGGCCCCCCACCTGCAGCAGCCGCCGGCGGTCAAAGGCGACGCAGTGGGACCACAGCACCGGCACGAGGTCGCCAGCCGGGTCGGCCGAACGAAAGACAAAGTCCAGGACGGCCAGCCTGGCCGGAGCCGGCGCTTCGGCCTCGGCCTGCAGCGAGCCGCCCACCGCGGCCACGGAGGAATCCCCGAAGTGCCCGGCCAGGCGCGCCAACATATCTGGCGGCGGGACCAGGTGGGCCGACCAGAACAGCACCACCGGGGCCCGGGCCTGGCCCAACCCCAGGTTGGCGGCCTCGCCCCAGTCGGTGGAGGGTTGGTTGAGCAGCTCCAGCTCCAGGCCGGTTTCGCGGGCCCAGTGGGCCAGTTCGGACAGGTGCCGCTCGGCCGGTCCCATGGCCACCACCAGCAACTGGACTTGGCGGGGGGCCAGGGCGTGCAACCGCTGCAGGCACGGCCGGGGATCGTCCTGGTCGCCGGCCAGGGGGATCACCACGCTGAGGCGTTGGTCGGCATGGGTCATGGCGCGACCGCCTCGGCATCCATGAGCCGGGTGATTATAGCGGCGGCGCGGCTGATGTCCACCGGCCCCAGTTCGCGGCCCCGGGGATGGTCCGGGTCCCACAGCTCCAGCAGACCCTGGGGGCTCACCAGGCCCCAGGCGCGCGGGGAGGTGTCCTCCACCAGCCGGCGGGTGTAGTAGTCGATCTGGCGCAGGTAGACCAGCCAGCGTCCCGAGGCGGCCCCGAACAAGTCCCGGGTCAGGCCCAGGCCGCCGAGGTCCACCACCGCCATCTCCAAGCCCCACTCCCGGACCAGCCGGCGGGTGTGCTCAAAACGTATGCGGGTCACGGCGGCCTGTTCGGCATAGGCCAGGTCGGCCCGGCCGCCGGTGGTTTCTCTGGCCCGCGGTGGCCGGGGATCGGGCAGGTAGTCGGCCAGGTCATGGAGCAGACCGGGGGGCGTTACCGACATGTCCCGGCCGATGAAAAAGCCGCCGGTCTCCGGCGCCGGCCCCGGCCAGGGCAGGTTGACCAGCCCGGCGCGCATCCCGGGACGGGCCAGGGGGTCTGACAGCAAGGCGGGCCAGAACTCCTGGGCCGGCCGGGCCGGGGCCACCACCCCGCTGAGCGCCACCGGGCGCAGTTCGGCCAGGTAGGGCGTGGCCCCGCGTTCCAGAAAGGCCGGCAGCTCCGGCGCCTCCATGGGGTCTAACGCGATCAACAGCAATTTCAGCTCGCCCGCCATCGCTTCACCGATTTGGTTGGGTTTGTTCGGCCGTTGACATGCTAGCAGCCGCCGCCGCCTGAAACAAGCCGCTGCCGGACGGTACTTGACAAAGCCGGCGTTTTCGGTGACAAGGGGTGGACTGGTCTGGGGTTTTTGCCAGGGGGGGCGCAGTGCTTTTGTCCATAGTGATGCCGGTATACAATGAAGAGAGTTTCCTGGACGAGATCGTGCGGCGGGTACAGGCGGTGGAGTTGGGCGAGCTGCAGCGCGAGCTGATAATGGTGGACGACTGCTCCACCGACGGCAGCCCCGAGATCATGGCCGCCATGCAAGGGCGCACCGATATCAATCCCGAAGCCCGCCCCTTTGACCGGCCCATCCGGGTGATCCGTCATTCCCGGAACCAGGGCAAGGGCGCGGCCCTGCGCACCGGATTCGCCGAGGCCGCCGGCGACCTGGTCATCATCCAGGACGCCGACCTGGAGTACGACCCGGACGATTATCGCAAGCTGCTCAAACCCCTGCTCAAGGGCAAGGCCGAGGTGGTCTACGGCTCGCGCTTCACCGGCGAGCGGCGCAACATGTTCTTCCACCACTGGGTGGGCAACAAGTTCCTCACCCTGGTGACCAACATCTTGTTCAACACCACCTTGAGCGACATGGAGACCTGCTACAAGCTCTTTACCCGCCGGGCCCTGGAGGGCATCGAGATCAAGAGCGAGCGCTTCAACTTTGAGCCGGAGATAACCGCCAAGGTGCTCAAAAAGGGCATCCGCATCTACGAGGTGCCCATCAGCTACGCCGGCCGCGAGTTCGAGGAGGGCAAGAAGATCACCTGGCGCGACGGCATCGTGGCTCTTGGGAGCCTGGTCAAATACCGGTTCACGGATTAGGTCCGCCCATCATGTGGAAACATTACGCCCTGGGCCTGGCGATAAGCCTGGCGGCCCTTTATTTCTTTTTCAGCACCGTATCCCTGGCCGAGGTGGGTCACGCCCTGGGGCGCATGAACCCCTGGTGGCTGGTGCCTTCCGTGCTGGTCTTGGCCGGCACCTTTTGGCTGCGGGCCTGGCGCTGGCATTTTTTAATGCGGCCGGTGAAGCGCCTGGGACTGGGGCCGCTGATGTCGGCCATGATGGTGGGTTTCTTGGCCAACAACATCCTGCCGGCCCACATGGGCGAGGTGGTGCGGGCGGTGGTCCTGGGCCGCCAGCGCCGGGTGAGCGTCTCGGCCACCATGGCCACCATCGTCATGGAGCGGGTCTGCGACGGCCTCTCGGTGCTCCTGATGCTCCTTTTGGTGCTGCTGTTCATCGAGCCCCCGGCCGCGGCCGGCGGCGGGGCCATAACCCTGGAGGGGCTGCGCATCGCCGGTTGGGCGGGCCTGGCCCTCTTTGCCGGCGTGCTGGTGGTGCTGCAGGCCTTTCGCCGCTGGCGCGCCGCGAGCCTCCGGGCCTTGGCCTGGTGTATGCGGCCGCTACCGGAGCGCCTGTCGGCCAAGGTGCTGGATCTGGCCGACGCCTTTATCGACGGCCTGGCCGTGGCCCGGGCCGCGGACATGCTGTGGGTGGTCCTGCTGTCGTTGGCGATCTGGGCGGCCTACGGCCTGTGGGCCTGGACCCTGTTGCCGGCCTTTGACCTGGCCCTGGGGTTCTGGGCCGGGGCCCTGGTGGAGGTGGTGTTGGCCCTGGCCCTGGTCATCCCGGCCGCGCCGGGGTTCGTGGGCACCTTCCACGTGGCCGCCAGCGCGTCCTTGATCTTCCTGGGAGTCGACGCCACCGTGGCCGCCAGCTACGCCCTGGTGCTGTGGCTGTTGCACTTTGTCTACACCTGCGGGGCGGGGCTCTACTACTTCTGGCGCCTGGGCCTGGGCTGGCGCGATATCACTACCCAGCGGAGGGAACCATGAGCTCGACTTTATCCATCGATGCCGCCGGTGGCCGCCTGGCCGGCCGCCTGCACCAACCCGCGGATGAGCCCCACGCCGCGGTGGTGATCGCCCACGGGCTTTTTTCCTCCATGGCCAGCGAAAAGCTCACCGCTCTGGCCGAGGCCCTGGCCCAGGCGGGCTACGCAGCCCTGCAGTACGACGCCATGGGCTGCGGCGACACCCCCGGCGACGTGGGCCAGACCACCCTCACCGGCCGCCGGGACGAGCTCTTGGCCGCGGCGGCCTGGCTGCGGCGGGAGTGGCCGGAGACGCCCCTGGTGTACCTGGGCTCCTCCCTGGGCGGCACCGCCGCCCTGCTGGCCGCCGACCAACAGCCGCCGGCGGCCACGGTGGCCTGGTCTACCCCCACCGACCTGGAGGCCCTGTATCACAAGCTACAGAATAATCCCGACCGCCCGGAGTTGCCGGCGCTGGCCCGCGATATAGTCCGCTACGACCTGGGCGCGGTGCTGGCCCGGGCCCGGCGGGTGCTTTTTGTGCACGGCCGGCAAGACGAGGTGGTGCCGGTGCAGCAGGCCCAACACGGCTACCGCCTGGCCGGCGAGCCCAAGGACCTCTTGCTCCTGCCCGGCGGTGACCACCGCCTCACCAGCCGGGAGCTGCAGCGCCAGGCCACGGAGCAGAGCCTGGCCTGGATCCAGGGCATGATCGCCGGCGACCACTGAAGACCGCCCGTCTGGCTGGGTGGCGGACGCGAGATGACACCGGCCACACTCCGCGTCCCGTGGGACCGGCAGGGCATGGGCCAACCACCCTGGAATGGCACGGTACTACAAGGCATAGGGGAGGATGGCTGCACCATGGCGGGGGCTATTTCTTTTTAGGCGTGCTCATCATCAGGCGGGTGAGCCGGCGCAGCCGCTGGCGCGCCTGGGGGTCATCCGGTTTGTAGTGGGCGTACCACTCGGCATCGACATAGGCCCGCTCCAGCAGGCCCTTGCGTTCATAGGCCAGGCTGCGCGAGGCGTAGACCGCCACCAGGTCCTGGTCGGCCTGCAGGGCCTGGTTGAAGTCGGCCAGGGCGGCCTCCAGCTTACCCAGGTTCATCCTGGCCAGGCCGCGTTGGTACAAGGCCCGGGCCAGCTCGCCGCCGCTCAACCCCTCCTGCTCGATTACCCGGCTGTAGAGCCCCACCGCTTGCTGGTATTGCCCGGCTTGCGCGGCGGCGCGGGCCTGCGCCAGGGTGTCGGCCCGAGCCGGGGGAGGCGGGCAGATGGCCAGCAGGGCCAGGCAAAGGACTATCAGGGCGGCTCGCATGGTTTCCTCCCGAAGTAGCTGGTGGCTTACACCTTATACCGCATCGGGGCGTGGTTGATAAAGCCCCGGCTTGACCGGCGGCCG
>JAMOVV010000190.1 GCA_027067385.1 Desulfarculaceae bacterium | reverse complement strand
CCTCATAGCCCACCCCCAGGGCCATGGGAAAGGCCAAGCCCACCAGGCCCAACAGGAGGCCGGCCAGGGGGGTCTTGAGGTATTCCGGTACGGGCAGGGCGTCAGCGGCGTCCTCGATCTTGTACAAAACCGTGGTGAAAGCCACCGCCACCACCCCGGCCCCGGCGGCCAAGATAGCGTACAGGGCGAACTCCCACCAGGACACCAGTTGGTAGGTGGGCACCATGAAGGCGGGATGGTCCCCAAAATACAGCCGGGACACCGCCGTGGCCATCACCGCGGAAAACACGATGGGCGAAAAAGTAGAGATGGCGAACTCGCCCAGGATGATCTCCAGGGCGAACATCATGCCGGCCAACGGCGCGTTAAAGGTGGCGGCGATGCCGGCGGCCGCGCCGCAGCCCACCAGCACCCGCATGCGGTTGGGTGAGGCCTTGAACACCTGGCCGATGGTGGAACCCAGGCCCGAACCGATCTGGACAAAGGGACCTTCCAGGCCCACCGATCCGCCCACCGCGATGGAGGCGGCCGATGCCAGGGCCTTGACCACCGATACCCGCTTGCGGATGTAGCCGCCGCGCAGGCTCACCGCCTCCATCACCTCGGGGACGCCGTGGCCCTTGGCCTCCCGGGCCAGGAAGTAGATAAAGGGGCCCACCAGCAGACCACCCACCGTGGGCACCAGGAGGCGGTACCACCAAGTGTGCGCCTCCAGCAGCTTGATGTAGTCGCCGGTGCCGCCGAAACAGAACTCCCGCATGACATCCAGGAGCCAGCGGAACACCACCGCGCCGTAGCCGCCGAGCACACCCACTATCACGCCGAGAATCAGCATGGCCAAATGCTCGCGGTTCCACATAGCGCGTGTGAAGTTGGAGATCAATCGCATACTCTTTCCGAAAGAACCGGTGGTTTTTGCCAACCTCAGGATAACGGGTTAATGTACCCTTGGCGCCATTGGGTGTCAATGACCGTTGCCGATGGCCAAGGTCTCTTTTTCCCGGCCCAGCGGCCGGCGCAAATAAATTGAGGACCTGCGACTATTTGATTATGATATCTAGACTTGATTTTACACGGCCGGTTACCACCCCGGGCCTAGAAAGGACCATACCTTGGCTGACCAGCGGCTCAAAATACTCTACCTTTGCACCGGCAACTCCTGCCGCAGCCAGATGGCCGAAGCCCTAACCAACCACCTGCGCGGCGACCAGTTCCAGGCCTTTTCCGCCGGGGTGAACCCCCAGGGACTCGATCCCCTGGCCGTGGTGGCCATGGCCGAGGTGGGCATCGACATCGCCGGCCGGCAGTCCAAGACCCCCGAGGCCCTGGGCCAAACGTCGTTCGACTACGTGGTCACCCTCTGCGACAATGCCCGCAACAATTGTCCCGTACTGCTAGGCCCGCACCAAAACCGGCACCGGGGCTTTGACGACCCGCCTCTCCTGGCCCGCGACGCGGTGGAGCGCGACCAGGCCCTGGCTCCCTACCGCCGGGTGCGCGACCAGATTCGGGACATGGTGCTGGGCCTGCCCGGATCGCTGGACGATTGATGCCCACCCGCCTGGCCATAGTGCGCGACCCGCGCTTTTTGCTACACAAGACCGGCCTGACCCACCCCGAGAGCGTGCAGCGGCTGGAGGCGGTGCACCACATGCTGGACCGCCGTTTCCCCGGCCGCCTGCCCCGGCTGTCCCCTACCCTGGCCGCCATGGAGCAGTTGCAACTGGCCCACCAGCGGCCGTACCTGTTGCGGGTGTTGGCCACCGCGGGCATGGCCCGGGGGGCTCTGGCCGAAGACACCCCCTGTCGCGGCTCGTCCTACCTGGCCGCCTGGTTGGCCGCCGGCGGCTGCCTCGCCGGCCTGGAGCGCCTGGCCGCCGGCGAGCTGGACGTCTGCCTGGCCCTGGTGCGGCCGCCGGGCCACCACGCCCTGGCCGGCTCCACCAACGGCTTTTGCATCCTCAACAACCTGGCGGTGGCCGCCCGCTGGGCGGTGGAGGGCCTGGGCTATGAGCGGGTGCTTATCGTGGACTGGGACGTGCACCACGGCAACGGCCTGCAGGAAATCCTCTACCGCGACCGGTCGGTGCTCTATTTTTCGTCGCACTACATGGGTACCTTCCCCGGCACCGGGGCCTGGGACCAGGTGGGCCAGGGGCCGGGCCGCGGCTACAACCTCAACCTCGAGCTGCCCATGCAGATCAGCGACCAGGAGATGGTGAGCCTCTACGCCGAGGTGCTGGGCCGGGTGATGCGGCGTTTCAGGCCCCAGCTCATCTTGGTGGCCGCCGGCTTTGACGCCATCCGCGGCGATCCCCTGGGACGGCTGCGGCTCAGCCCCCGGGTCTTCGGCCGGCTCACCGCCCTGCTGCGGGAGATGGGCCGGGCCCACGGCTCACCACCCTGGCTGCTGGCCCTGGAGGGCGGCTACGACCCCGAGGGGCTGGCCGAATCGGTGGGCGAGGTGGTCGAGGCCCTGTTTGCCGAGCCGCCGGAGGCCGGGGAGCCGCCGCCGGCCAGCGAGTTGGTTGCCTCGCTGGTGCAAAAGGCCCGGGCCGCCCACGCCGGGCTCGGCGTCTGGGTGTAGCCGCCGCAGACGATTTCGCCAAAAAAATCGGCGGAGCACTCACGCGCTCCGCCGGTAAGGCCGCAATCAGGCCCAAGGGCGATGATGGCCGGAATTGCGGGGTGAAGGGTTCATCGCCTGCCGCCACCGGGTGCCGGCTGCGGGACCACGCCTGTCTCTAGGTCCCCTCCGGTCTTCCGCCGATCGGGCGGCCTCCTGGCTCCCGACGGGAGACGAGCCCCAGTGCGCCGAAACGCCGGCGGCGGCGGGCGGTGGTTAGATGGTGTCGTCACTATCGAGCCCCGCCGAAGTCAACAGGCGGCGGTGCCAGTCTAGTTGCTCATTATCGCCTTGCGGCGATGGAATCCAGGCTAAGGTGGCGGCCGTTAGGAGTGTGGCGAAGGCCAGAATGAGGGCGGCGACTTCCATGTCTACCTCCTGGTTGTGTATTGCCTTGGATGATTCATCGGTATTTCGCCTCAAAGGCATTAGCGAAAAATCACCCTAAAGCCGCCGCGGCCGGTTTTTTTGCAGGCGACCGCCCCGGGGCCCAAGCTCTCAGGCCGAGCGGAACACCCAGCGTTTGTCCAGGTGGTACTTGGTGTAATAGCCGATCACCAGTCCCAGGGCCGCTCCCAGGTAACGCATGGGCCGGGTACCGAAGACCAGGTCGCAGCCGGCCTCGCAGCCCCAGAAGATGAGGGTGGTGACCACGCCCATCAGGCTGTAGAGCACGAAACGGCCGCTGTCTTGGGCCAGGGAGTTGGCGCGGAAGTAAAAGATATAGCGCTTGTCCAGGAGGTATTTTACCACCAGCCCGGCCAGGGTGCCGGCGGCCATGGCCAGCCACAGCTCCAGGGGACCGTGGTACAGGCGGTCGCAGATCACCTGCACGGCCAGGTTCACGGCCATGGCCACCGCGGCAAAGGCGGCGTATTTCAGGGCCAGAGACACGCCGGCTCAGTCCCGCGGGTAGCCGGCGAACAGGCGTCCCCAGTCGGTGGCCCCGGCCCGGCGCATGCGGGCCTTGCCCGCGGTGGGCCACCACAGGTAGTCGTGGTACAGGTACGAGGCCCAGACGAACAGGTGCACCAGGGGGGTGTGGAAGAACAAGCGCTGCAGGGGCTTGAGCGGCCCGAACCAGGCCAGGCGACCCACCCGGGCGGCCGCGTTGCCCCCCACCGAAAAACCCCAGTCCCACTGCGATACGTCCTCGCCCACCACCTCGATCTCGCCGGGGAGGCCCACCCCCAGGCCGGCCTGGTGGGCCAGGCGGATGTAGTCGATGATCATGGGGTCAAAACCCATCATCTTGGCGGCCACCGCGTCGATGGCCACCGAGTCGGCCGAGGCCAGCAGCACGTCCTTCTGCTCGGGCCACATGGTGCGGGGGCCGGCCCCGTTGCCGGCCAGGGTGCCGTCCATCACCGTGAAGACGCCGGGGTGAATCTCGCGCTGGATGGCCAACAGGTCCACCAGGGTCTGGTGGATGTGGCTGTGGGTGTAGTGCCGCTTGGTGCCCAGCAGCCCGCCAAAGGCGTTTTTCATGGCCCCGGTGGTGGTGGTGTAGATGTGGCACTTCACGGTGGGCAGGTGAACGATATTCTTGCCCATGAAATAGTCGGGCAGGCGGATGCCTTCGGGATAGAGCCGGTCCAGCACCAGCATCTTGGCCCGGGGCTGGTAGGTCACCCAGCTCATGTCGCGCGGCTCGAAGTTGTAGAGTTCCGGCACGCCGTACCTGCCGTAGATCGGGGTGAGCCGGTTGAGCCGGCCGCCCTTTACCGGGTCGGTGACCACCGTGTTGTTGTGCACCGTTGAGAGCTCGGCAAAGCCGCGCCGCCGCAGCCCGGTGATGGTCCCCTCCAGTTGCCAGGGGGTGGTGTTGGCCGAGAGAAAGGGCAGGTGCCAGGAGATGTTGTCTTTAAGAATAGTAGGGGCCGCCCGGTCCAGGGCGCGCTCCACCCCGGCCATTCCCAAGAGCCTGTCGATATCCTCCAGCACCCGTTGGGGACTGGTCTTGACAACCGCCACCAAGGCTTGGGCCATGCTTCCTCCGCTTTAGGGCCAGTAGAGCAAGACCGCCCAGTGGGCCGCCCAGCCCACACCGGCCAGCATCAAGGGTGGATCGTTGATCAGCAGCCGGACGGGGTCGCCGCCGCGGCCGTGGGTGAACACCAGGTTGAGGTAGCGCAACAGGCCGTAGAGCGCCCACACCGCCGTGGCCAGCACCACCCCCGGCCCCAGGGCCTGGGCCGCCTTGGCCTCCAGGCAGTAGAGCAGGTAGCAGATGAGGGTGAGGGTGGTGAGCACCGCGATGGCGTGGTTGAGAAACTCCCGCGAGTAGCCGTCTAAAGCCTCGCGCTGCTTCTGGTCTTGCCCCACCAAGAGCAGTTCGTGACGCCGCTTGCCAAAGACCATCAGCAGGGCCAGGGCCACGGTCATCAGCATGAGCCAGGGGCTCACCGGCACCCCGGCCGCCGCCCCGCCGGTCATCACCCGCAGGATGAAACCGGCGGCCACGCACAAGGCGTCGATCACCGGCAGGCGCTTGAGCCACAGGCTGTAGGCCGCGTTGAGCCCCAGGTAGACCAGCATGAAGCGCCCGGCGCCGGCGCCGAGCGTCACCCAGGCCCCGGCCAGCGAGGTGGCCGCCAGGGCCAGGCTCAGCCCCCCGGCCACGGCCAGGGGTACCCGCCCGGCGGCCAGGGGCCGGTTGCGCTTGAGCTGGTGGGCCTGGTCGCGGCGGCGGTCGCAGATGTCGTTGAAGGCGTACACCGACGATGACAGCAGGCAAAACAGCCCGGCCGCCGTCAGGCTGGCCAGCAGGGCCGCGCGGTTGGGCACCTGGCCGGCGAAAAACAGCGGGGCCAACACAAAGAGGTTCTTCAACCATTGTTGAGGCCTCAGCAGCCTTAGAATGTCTTGGACCATGGCCCCCATCCCTGCAACTGGATACGCGCTACGATTGGTGTTGTTTACCAGAGATGGGGACCGCACCACAAGGACCTTGCATGCCGGTAGGGAGGCCCGGCATAAGAGCGAGCCGCGCTGGTTGAAGCCCTGCGGCGGCCGTGCTATCAATATTTTAGAGCATAACCACCCAAATCCTTGACCGCGCCTTACCCATAAGGAGCCGCCGCATGGAACACGAGGACACCTCCCGCCTGGACCCTCAACTGGTCGAGGCCCTGGGTTCGCTGCCCTACGGCCTGTATTTCCTCGGCGTCGGCAGCCGGGAAAACCCCCACGGCATGCTGGTCTCCTGGGTCAGCCAGGTGAGCGGGGACCCGCCGATGCTCATGGCGGCGGTGCGCCACAACCGGGGCACCCTGCAGGCCCTGCGGGAGCGGGGAGCCTTTTCCCTGAACCTGCTGCCGGCCGGCGACAGCGACCTGGTGCGCCTTTTGGCCCGGCCGGCCGCCGGCCGCCTGGAGGGCGTGGCCCTGGAGCAGGGTCCCTTGGGACTGCCGGTGCTGGTGGGCGGCCTGGGGGCCCTATGCTGTCAAGTGATTGAAACCTTCCAGCCCGGCGACCACGTACTCCTGGTGGGCCAGGTGGCCGGCACCCTGTGGCGCGGCAACGGTGAGGTCTACACCGCCGGCCAGGCGGGCCACGCCTATCTCGGCCTGCGGTGAAACCCGCCTTTCCCGAGACCTTCGACCTCATCGTGGTGGGGGCGGGGCACGCCGGGTGCGAGGCGGCCCTGGCCGCGGCCCGCATGGGGGCCGACTGCCTGCTGGTCACCATCAACCTGGACCGCCTGGCCGCCCTGTCGTGCAACCCGGCGGTGGGGGGCCTGGCCAAGGGCCACCTGGTGCGCGAGATCGACGCCCTGGGCGGCGAGATGGCCCTAAACACCGACCGCACCGGCATCCAGTTCCGCCTGCTCAACCGGAGCAAGGGGCCGGCGGTGTGGTCCAGCCGGGCCCAGGTGGACCTGGACCGCTACCCCGCGGCCATGCGCCGGGTCTGCCGGCGGCAGGAGCGTCTGTGGCTGCTCGACGCCGAGGTGGCCGGCCTGCGCCTGCGGCGGGGACGCGCCGCCGGGGTGATCACCGCCTCCGGCCAGACCCTGGCCGCCGGAGCGGTGCTGCTCACCACCGGCACCTTCTTGCGCGGGGTGATCCACATCGGCCTGGAGCAGACCCCCGCCGGCCGCTTGGGCGATCCGCCCGCCAACTCCCTGAGCGATCAACTGCGGGAGCTGGGGCTCAACCTGGCCCGCCTCAAGACCGGCACCTGCCCCCGCCTGGACCGCGAAACCATCGACCTGGCCGGGCTCACGCCCCAGCCCGGCGACGACCAACCCCGCATGTTCAGCTTCCTGAACCAGCGGCCGGTGCTTAAGCAGGTATGCTGCTACATCACCGAGACCAACCAGGAGACCCACCGCGTTATTCGCGACAACCTGCACGTGGCCCCCATGTACGCCGGGGTCATCACCGGGGTGGGGGCGCGCTATTGCCCCTCCATCGAGGATAAGGTGGTACGCTTTGCCGACCGGCCCAGCCACCAGGTTTTCCTGGAGCCCCAGGGGCTCGACAACCGGCTCGTCTATCCCAACGGCATCCCCACCAGCCTGCCGCTGGAGGTGCAAAAGCAGATCGTGGCCACCCTGCCCGGCTGTGAGCGGGCGGTGATCGCCCGGCCGGGCTATGCCATCGAGTACGACTACGCCGATCCCCTGGACCTGGGCCACGACCTGCAGAGCCACCGGGTGCCGGGGTTGTACCTGGCCGGGCAGATCAACGGTACCAGCGGCTACGAGGAAGCCGCGGCCCAGGGTCTCCTGGCCGGTATCAACGCGGTGCTGGCCGTGCGGGGCCAGGAATCCCTGGTGCTGGACCGGGCCCAGGCCTACGCCGGGGTGCTGGTGGACGACCTGGTGACCCGGGGCACCAAGGAGCCCTACCGCATGTTCACCTCGCGGGCCGAGTATCGCCTCACCCTGCGCGAGGACAACGCCGACCTGCGTCTCACCCCCATCGGCCGCGACCTGGGTCTGGTGAACGACCAGCGCTGGGCCCGCTTCACGGCCAAGCGCCGGGCGGTGGAGCAAGCGTTTGAGGCCCTGCAAGCCGTGCGCATCAACCCCACCGCCGCGGTGAACGATCGCCTGGCCGCCCTGGGCACCGCCGGTCTCAAGAGCCCGGCCGAGGCCCTGCAGCTACTACGGCGTCCCGAGCTCACCTTGGCCCAGGTGGCCACCTTGCATCCCGGCCTGGAGTTCCTGGCCGGGCTGGAGTCCGAGGCGGCCGAGCAGGTGACCATCATGGCCCACTACTCCGGCTACCAGGAACGCGAGCGCCGGCAGGTCCAACGGTTCCGCCAGCGCGAGCAGGTGGCCATCCCGCCGGAGCTGGAGTTCGCCTCCCTGCCCGGGCTGAGCCGCGAGGTGGTGGACAAGCTGGAGCGGGTGCGGCCGGCCAACCTGGGCCAGGCCGGACGCATCAGCGGGGTGACCCCGGCCGCCTTGGCCGTGCTGAGTCTGCACCTGCGCCGGCTATCCCAAGGCCCCTGAAGCGCGGCGGAAAAACTTGCCCGGTCCGGCAACCGGGGATATTATGGCCGCTGGCGGCAGGCAGGGACCCGGCGCATAAACCCACGGCCATGTAAGTAACGCGGAATCACCATATGGGCACAACCTCCACCGGCCAAGAGGATACCAGCCGGAAACAAGGGCTGTCCGCCGCGGTTATGGATCGCATCCCCGCCTGGATCACGCCCAACCAGATATCGCTGGGCCGCATCATCGGGTGCCTGGTGGTGGTGGCCCTGGAGATCGCCGGGGCCTCGGCCATGACCCTGGCGGTGGTGGCCTTCGTGGTGGGCTCCAGCGACTTCCTGGACGGCATGCTGGCCCGCCACCGGGGCCAGGAGACCAAGCTGGGCGCCTTCCTGGACCCCCTGGGCGACAAACTATTTTTCCTGGCCATGTTGTGGGTGCTGTGGCAACGCAGCTGGGTGGAAAACTACATCCTGGTTATCATCTTGATCATGGAGTCCCACGGCCTTTGGTTCCCCCTCTTGTGCATGGCCCGTCGCGGGTTCCAGGGCCGTCCCCTTTGGCCGCCGCCCCAGGTAAAGCCCAACCGATGGGGCAAGTTCAAGATGGGATGGTTGGGATACGCCCTGGGTATTATAATCCTGGGTAAGGCCTGCCAGGCCCACTGGCTCTACCTCTTCGCCTGGTACAATATCTGGGTGGGGTTGGGGTTGGGCGCGGTGGCCATAGCCATTTACTTATGGGACTTTGCGCACGGCGAGTATCAGTAAACCCTAGCAAGGCACAGGCATCATGGCCCCAGAACAACCATTTGCCGAAGGCTACTACCTGGAGACGATCAAGGGCAAGGTGGGTACCGGCCATACCGCCAAGGACGCGGTGACCAAAAACTACTGGTACGCCAAGCCGGGAGAAGATGGCTGCATGTCCGTAAGCCTCTTGGATATCCACTACGAGCCCACCGGCTACGTGGAGCAAGTGGATTTTGGCGAGTTCGGCGACCGCTTCGAATACCTGAAAGATTTCCAACCGCCCAAGTCCCAGGCCAAGCGCGAACAGGCCGACAAGGTGGCCGCCCGGGCCGAACGGCACCTGGCCAAAAAGGAGTTCCTCTCGGCGGAATACGAGTTTGGCAACGCCTTGAAGATGGACGCGGAAAACGTGCGGGCCAACTTCGGCCTGGGCAAGACCTACCTGGCCCAAGGGGAGACCGAAAAGGCCAAGGAGCAGTTTGGCAAGCTCAGCGAGGTCGACGCCATGGTCGAGCCGCAGTACAAGCACATCTTCAACGAGTTCGGCATCAAGCTGCGCCAGTTGGGGATGTACTCCGAAGCGGTGACCCACTACGAGCGCGCCCTGCGTATTGAAGACCAGGACGAAAACCTGTGGTTCAACCTGGGCCGGGCCCATTACGAGGGCGGCAACCTGCGCCAAGCGGCGGCGGCCCTGCGCAAGGCCCTGGAGATCAACCCCGATTTTGAAGAGGCGCGAATGTTCCTGCAAGGCCTGGCGGCCCAAAAACCTTAAGAGAAGCCAACACCACCCGCCGCGCGGTCTTGGGCGGCGGTGACAAGGGAGAGAGCATGGAGGTTAAAACCATCGGCGTCGTCGGCGCCGGGCAGATGGGGGGCGGCATCGCCCAGGTGGCGGCGGCGGCCGGTTACATGGTCATCATCAACGACATCGCCGAGCAATTCCTGCAGCGCGGCGTGCAGACCATCAGCGCCAGCCTGGAGCGCATGGTCAAAAAGGAAAAGATCAGCCCAGCCGACAAAGAGGCGATAACGGGGCGCATCACCACCAGCACCAAGCTGGAGGACATGGCCGGCGCCGACTTTGTCATCGAGGCGGCCACCGAGAACCTGGAGCTCAAGCTGGATATCTTTCGCCGGCTAGACGGGATAACCAATCCCGGCGTGGTGCTGGCCAGCAACACCAGCTCCATCTCCATCACCAAGATCGCCGGGGTCACCGAGCGTCCCGAGCTGGTCATCGGCATGCACTTCATGAACCCGGTTCCCCTGATGAAGCTGGTGGAGATAATCCGGGGGCTGGCCACCAGCGACCAGACCCTGGCCCTCACCGAAGAACTCTCCAAGGCCATGGGCAAGACACCGGTGCCGGCCAACGACTACCCCGGCTTTGTGGCCAACCGCGTCCTCATGCCCATGATCAACGAGGCGGTCTACTGCGTGATGGAGGGGGTGGGCGAGCCGGCCGACATCGACCAGATCATGAAACTGGGCATGAACCATCCCATGGGGCCCCTGGCCCTGGCCGACCTCATCGGTCTGGATACCTGCCTGGCCATACTTAACGTGCTGCACGAGGGTATCGGCGACAGCAAGTACCGCCCCTGCCCCTTGCTGCGCAAATACGTGGAGGCCGGCTGGCTGGGGCGCAAGACCGGCCGCGGGTTTTACCAATACTAGGATAACAGCGTGATCGCCATCATCGACTACGAGGCGGGCAACCTCACCAGCGTGGAGCGCGCGGTCAAGCACCTGGGCGGCGACTGCGCGGTCACCCGCGACCTGGGGCTCATCGCCGGGGCCGACCGGGTGATCTTTCCCGGGGTGGGCGCGGCCGGCGCGGCCATGGCCAGCCTGCGCCGCCTGGGGCTGGACCAGGCCCTGGCCGACGCGGTGGCCGCGGGCAAACCGGTGCTGGGCATCTGCCTGGGCACCCAGATCATCTTTCAGCGCAGCGACGAAGACCTGGCCGGCTGCCTGGGGCTCATGGCCGGCAAGGTGGTGCGCTTTGCCGAGGACATGCCCGGCCAGGACGGCCTACGCCTCAAGGTACCCCACATGGGCTGGAACCAGGTGCGCTGGGTGCGCGACCACCCGGTCTTCGCCGGGGTGGACCCGGAGGCCGAATACTACTTCGTGCACTCCTACCACCCCCTGCCCCAAGACCAGGCCGACGTGGTGGGGCTGACCGAGTACGGCGTCACCTTCGCCTCGGTGGTGGCCAGGGACAACCTGGTGGCCACCCAGTTCCACCCGGAAAAATCCGGCCGGC
This sequence comes from Desulfarculaceae bacterium, assembly GCA_027067385.1. Taxonomy (GTDB): domain Bacteria; phylum Desulfobacterota; class Desulfarculia; order Desulfarculales; family Desulfarculaceae; genus JAMOVV01. Next base: position 9,970 of record JAMOVV010000190.1, on the reverse strand, counting down.
CGGGGCTGCAAATCCTGCGCAACTTCCTGGCCTGGGACGGTAAGCCCTAGCGACCTTGGGAGATGGATCAAGCGTGAAAACCGCCAAGCAAGCAACCCGTCCGTCACGGAGGAGCCCATGCTATCTAGACGCGTAATACCCTGCCTGGACGTGCGCGACGGCAAGCTGACCAAGGGCGTCAAGTTCCAGGGCAACGTGGACATCGGCGACCCGGTGGAGATGGCCGCTTTCTACTACGAGCAGGGGGCCGACGAGCTGGTCTTCTATGACATCACCGCCTCCAGCGACCATCGCGACATCATGATCGAGGTGGTACGGCGGGTGGCCGAGACCATCTTCATGCCGTTCTCGGTGGGCGGCGGCCTGCGCACCGTCAGCGACATGTACGACGTGCTCCTGGCCGGGGCCGAAAAGGTCAGCGTCAACTCCTCGGCGGTGCAGGACCCCCAGGTCATCGCCGAGGGGGCCAGGCAGTTTGGCAGCCAGTGCGTGGTGCTGGGTATGGACGTGCTCAAGGTGGGGGTGCGCCCGGAGATTCCCAGCGGCTACGAGATAGTGATCCACGGCGGCCGTAAGCACATGGGCCTCGACGCCCTGGCCTGGGCCAAGCAGGCCGAGGACCTGGGGGCCGGCGAGATATGTCTAAACAGCATCGACGCCGACGGCACCCGCCAGGGCTACGAGCTGACCCTCACCCGCATGATCAGCCGGGCGGTGTCCATCCCGGTGATCGCCTCGGGCGGGGCCGGCACCCCCCAACACCTGGCCGAGGTGCTCACCGAGGGCGCAGCCGACGCCGCCCTCATCGCCTCCATGACCCACTACGGCGACTACACCGTGGCCCAGATCAAGGACTACCTGCACCAGGCGGGTATCAAGGTCCGCCGCCACTGGTGAGGCCGGGAGGAGCCGTTATGATTGCCCCCAGCGACCTCTTTGACCTCCAGGGGCTCACCCACGCCGCCTTGTTTACGGGCGTGGACTTGGCCTGGGACGCCCTGGATCGCATAAAAGAATTCTGCGCCGCCGCGGTGGCCGAGGCCGGCCCCAGCGGCCCCCTGCTGCGCCAGGGCGGGGATGTCGTGGGCCGCACCGTGGTACTGCACCAGGGCCGGGTCCACCGCGACGGCTTCGAGCTGCTGGGCGGCGACCCCACCAAGGGCCTGATGCGGGTGCGCTTGCAGGGGCGCGAGGTGAGCGACGCGGCGGTGGTTCACGCCGGCGCGGTTATCTTCGACGACGCGGTGCACATCGCGCCCGGGGCGGTGGTGGAGCCGGGGGCGCTGATCAAGGGACCCAGCTTTATCGGCCCGGGCAGCGAGGTGCGCCAGGGAGCCTACTTGCGCGGAGGGTGCCTGGTGGGGCGCGGTTGCGTGGTGGGCCACACCACGGAGATGAAAAACGCGGCGATGCTCGACGGCGCCAAGGCGGGCCACTTCGCCTACCTGGGCGACTCCATCCTGGGGCGCGAGGTGAACCTGGGGGCCGGCACCAAGCTGGCCAACCTCAAGATGGTTCCCAGCCCGCACCGGGTCAAGGCCGGCGGCGTCACCTACCAAATCACCCGCCGCAAGTTCGGAGCCATCATGGGCGACCGGACCGAGACCGGCTGCAACAGCGTACTCAATCCCGGCGTGGTGCTGGGACCGTGCTGCATGGTGGCCCCCTGTGTGTCGGTCCCCGGCGGCTACCACCCTTCCCGCGCCATAATCCGCTGACCGTGGGCCAGGGATCGATAACCATAACCCACGCCGGCGAGCACGGCCCACGCCTCCTGTTGGTGGAGCCCTACCTCACCGACTCCCACCTGGCCCTGGCGCAGGGGCTCATGGACCACGTGCCGGCCCGCTGGAGCCTGGTGTCGCTGCCGGGGCGCTTTTTCCGCTGGCGGCTGCGTGGGGCGGCCTCGCTGTTGGCCTGGGAGGCGGCCGAGCTCTTGGCGCAGCCCTGGGACGGCATGCTGTGCTCCTCCATGCTCAACCTGGCCGAGCTGCGCGGCCTGGTTCCCAGCCTGGCCACCACGCCCTGCCTGGCCTACTTTCACGAGAACCAACTGGACTATCCCGCTCCCGGCCAGGCCGACGAGCGGCAGAAGCGGCGCGACCTCTTTTTGGCCTTCACCAATCTCACCACCGCCCAGTGCGCCGAGTTGGTGCTGTTCAACTCGTCGTTTCACCGCGGCCAGTTCATGTCCGCCGCCCGCCGCTTGCTGCAACGCCTGCCCGATGCCCAGCCCCGGGGCCTGGTGAGCCGGATCAAGCTGCGTAGCCGGGTGCTGCCGGTGCCCCTGGCGGTCCCGGACCCCGCCTTGCTGGAGCGTCGGGAGCGCTTCGGTCCTTTAAGGATCGTGTGGAACCACCGCTGGGAGCATGACAAGGGACCCGAGGATTTCTTCGCCGCCCTGGCGCGGTTGGCCCAGCAGGGGGCCGACTTCCAAGTGGCGGTGCTGGGCCGGCGTTTCGCCCGCTGGCCCCGGGTTTTTGACCGTGCGGCCCAGGACCTGGGGGAGCGACTGGTACAGTTGGGCTGGGTGGAGGACCGGGCGCAGTACTGGGAGTGGCTGGCCTGGGGCGACGTGGTGGTGAGCACCGCCGTTCAGGAGTACCAGGGGCTGGCCGTGGCCGAGGCGGTCTGGGCCGGCTGCCGCCCCCTGGTGCCCAACGCGGTGGTCTACCCCGAGCTGTACCCCGGCCACTGCCGCTACCGCGCCGGCGGCCTGGTCGAGGCCCTGGCCGATCTGGCCGCCGACCCCCGGGCGGCGCGCGAAGAAAACTGGCGCGAGTTGGTCCAGGGTCTCACCTGGCAGGCCCTGGGCGATGCCTGGCGCCAGGCTATCGAGGAGGTGAGCGGTGTCTGAGATGATGCGCCCAAAACAACAGGTCAACGACCCGGCGGAGATTCGGGCCATCCTGGACCGCGCCCCGGTGCTGCGCCTGGCCATGAGCCGGGACGATCAACCCTACCTGGTGCCGCTGTGTTTCGGCTACGCCGACGGGGTGATCTACCTGCACACCGGCCGGCGCGGCCAAAAGATCGATTTCCTGCGAGCCAACCCACGGGTCTGTTTCGAGGTGGAGAGCGAGGTCACGGTGGTCCCCGGTGACCAGCCCTGCGCCTGGAGCCTTCGCTACCGGTCGGTGGTGGGGATGGGCACGGCCACGGTGGTAAGCGACGACGGCGAGCGCCGGCGCGGGCTGCAGGTCATCGCCGAGCACTACGTCGGGCCGGGCCGGCACCGGCTCTTACCCGACAGCGCCGACCGGACCACGGTGATCCGTATCGACATCACCGAGATGACCGGCCGGCGAAACTCCGACTAGACCAGCTTCACCCGCAGGATATCGGCAAAGGCGTCGACCCGCTCTATCTCCACCATCACCCGCTGGCCGGGCTCCAGCCTCAGCCCCGGGCGGATGGGGATGCTCACCAGGGTCATGGTGTCCACCAGCACCAACTGCCAACGGCGGGTCTGCTTTTCCATCACCAGGGCCTCGGCCGGCTCGTCGCGGCGGGCCTCGAACCACTTGAGTATCCAGTAGCGTTGCCGCGCCTGGCGGATGCGGAAGCCGCGGCGCACGTTGGGCTGCACCGCCATGGCCACCTGCTCCAGCTCCTCGGCGCTGTAGGGCGGCGTCTCCCCGGCCAGGTGGGCCCCCAGTTGGGCCTGGGTCACCAGGTCCAGGTAGCGCCGCATGGGCGAGGTGGCCTGCACGTAGGGATCGGCCCCCAGGCTGGAGTGCCGCCCCGGCTTGCAGGTTATCTCCACCCGGTTGAGCAGGCGGCGCTGGCCAAAGTTGGTGAAGATGTCCTCGGGTTCGCCGGCGATCAGCTCCTTGCGGGGGGGGGCCTGGGTGCGGTACAGGGCCGGTACCTGGTTCTCGGCCAGGTAGCGGGCAAAGAGGCAGTTGGCCACGATGGCGGTCTCGGCCACCATCTGGCGGCTGTCGCCCTCCCGGTCGATGCGCCGCACCCACACCTTGCCCGTCTCGTCCACCCCCACCAGCACCTCGGGCAAGGGCAGGAAGTAGGCCCCGGCCTCGCGGCGGCGGCGGCGCAGGGCCTGGCAGGTCTGGTGGAGTCCCTGGAAGCGGGGCTCGGTGGTGATGAGGTAATCGCTCTCTTCGTAGGTGATGCGCTTGGACACCTTCAGGGCGCTGCGCAACACCCGCCACTGCACCACCTCGCCCTGGGCGTTGATGCGGGCCACGCAGCTTATGGTGGGACGGTATTGGCCCTCGCGCAGGGACAACACGTCTTCGCTCAAGCGTGCCGGCAGCATGGGGATCCGGTCGTCGGGCAGGTAGATGGAGCTGCCCCGTTCCATGGCCTCCTGGTTCAGCACGTGCTCCGGCGGCAGCAGGGCGGCGGCGTCGGTGATGTGCACCCCCAGCACCCCGCCGCCGTCCGGGTCGGGATCAAAGGACAGGGCGTCGTCAAAGTCGGTGGTGAAGTTGCCGTCGATGGTAAAGGTGTACTGATCGCCCAGGTCCTCGCGCCCCTCTTGCCAGCCCCGGGGCAGCTCAAAGGCCTGGGCCGCCTTCTCCGCCTCCGGGCTGAAGGCCAGCGGGGCCTGCTCCTGGCGTAGGGCCAGGTTTTCATGGGGGTCGAAATGCCCCAGGCGCACCAGCAGGTCGAACAGTTGCCGCCGCCCGCCCACCCGGGCCAGGCTCACGATCTCCTTGGTGAGCTTGGCCAGGGGCGCGTCGTCGCCAAAGACCACCAGGTCGGCCAAGCGCTCCAGGAGCCCTTCCGGCGGCGGTGGCGGCGGCCCCTGGTCCGGCAGGTTGCTCAAGTACTCCACCGCCCGGTCCACCTCGGCCCGGTGCCGGGCCTCGGCCGCCATCTGCTTTTGCTTCTTTTCCAACTGCCGGGCCGAAAGGGGCACGTAGCTGTTGCCGGCCAGCTTGAAGTGCACCCGCTCGTTAAACAGGGCGCGCAGTACGGCCGACAGGTGGTCCTGGTCGGCATTGCCGCCAAAGACCAGCTCCGCCAGGTCGGCCAGGGGCAGGGGCTCGGTCTCTTCGAAGACCAGCTCCCACAGCTCCACCACGTTCACCTCGGCGGCCAGGCTCTGGCGGCGCTGCTGCACCTTTTGCATGTATTCGGTTTGGCGGGCCCGGGGCTCCTCCGGTGAGACGGCCGAAGGGGTCATGAGCAGCACCCGGCCCTGGGCCAGGGTGGTCTGGCGATCAGCGCTGGTCAGCAGGCTCAGCCGCTTGCCCTTGACCCCTTGTACCAGGGCCAAGGTCATGCGGTTGTTGTCTATGAATTCGACCAAGCGGCCGCTGGGGTCGGTCATTGGCGGAAGACCCTCGGCAATGGTGTAAGATTGGTCAGTCTACCGGCACCCCGATGAGGTGTCAACTTGCCCCGGTGAGGCCAGGTGGTAAGATATGTAGGACTTTTACGAGGGGAGAATTCATGACCCGGCCAGCCAGGATGTCCATCGCCGCGCTAGTGATCACCTTGGTCCTGATGGTTGCCGGCCCGGCCCGGGCGGCGGGAGCGATGAACTTCACCTTGCCCACCGCCGAGGGGCAAAAGTTGCGCCTGGCCGACTTCCGCGGCCGGGTGGTGATCTTGGATTTTTTCGCCACCTGGTGCCGGCCCTGCAAGGCGGCCATGCCCAAGCTCAAGCGTTTACAGGCCCGCTACGGTTCCCGGGGCCTCAGCGTCATCGGCTACAGCGTGGACCAAAAGGGCATCAAGGTGGTACTCCCCTACGTGCGCAACCACAAGCTCAACTTCCCGGTGGTGCTAGGTAGCGCGGCCCAGGCCATGCAACTGGCCCGGGTGAACAAGCTGCCCACCACCGTGGTGCTGGACCCCCACGGCCGGGTGGTGGCCCGCTTCGAGGGTCCGGCCGGTGAAGACCGCCTACTGGCTGCACTCCGGCCCTATCTCAACCGCCAGGCCCCGGCCGCCCCGGCCCTGGCCGCCACCCCCAACGACCCCGGCGCCTCGCGCCACCTGGGCCGGCTGTGGATCACCCCCAATTACCACATGAACGGCCAGAGCGGCTTTTTGGTGCATGTCATCGCTGACGTGCTGGAGCTGGACCCCAACCGCGGACTGTGGCTGGCCCTGCACCTGCGACCCGAGGCCCGCCGGGGCTCCAAGCTGGTCCCCCTGGGCCAGGCCAAAAAGCTCTACCAGCGTATCGACGACAACTCCCAGCAACACTTCGTACTTTTCGTGCGGTGCGACCAGGTGCCCCAGGTGCCCACCAACGGGGTCTTCCGGGCCTGGGTGACCCTGCTGGGTCCGGGGCTCAAGCCCATGGAGAGCACCAGCCAGTTCACGGTGAGCCGCCCACAGGACAGTCTCTGTTCCGCACGCTGAGAAAGGCGGTCTGCCTACCATGTCCCCCGGCTGGCGCCTGGTCCGACAGATAGCGGCCCGCAGCCGCCTGGCCTTGGCGGTGGGGATAGTCACCCTGCTGGCGGTGGACCTGGGCCAGTTGGTGGTGCCGCGCTTCATCAAGTACGCGGTGGACGACCTCACCACCGGCCGGGCCACGCCCCACACCCTGCTGTTGCAAGCCGGCGGCATCGTGGTCCTGGGCTTTGCCATCGCCGCCCTGCGCATGGTGTGGCGGCCGCTGCTGCTGGGCTTCAGCCGCCGGGTCGAGCGCGACCTGCGCCTGCGCATCTTCGACCACGTGCAAAGCCTGCACGTGGGCTACCTGGACCAACACCCACCGGGCGAGATCATGGCCCGGGCCACCAACGACCTCAACAGCATCCGCATGGCCAGCGGCATCGGGCTGGTGGCCGCGGCCGACGGCATCCTGCTCTCGTCTGCCGCGGTGGGCTTCATGCTCTACATCAGCCCCCTGCTCACCCTCCTGGCCGTGCTGCCCATGCCGGTGATCATGATCATCACCCGCATAATCAGTCGCCGGCTGCACCGCCGTTTCCAGCAGACCCAGGCGTCGTTTTCAGCCATGACCGAGCTGGTGCGCGAGGCCCTGGCCGGCATCCGCCTGGTTAAGGCCTTTGGCCTGGCCGGGCGCGAAGAGCGGCGCCTGGAAACGGTGGCCCAGCGCCACCTGGTGCTGAACATGTCGTTAGCCCGGCTCATGGGCCTGCTGTTTCCCCTCACCGTGTTGGTCACCAACCTCAGCCTGGCCGCCGTGCTGGGAGTGGGCGGGCCGCTCACCGTGCTGGGGGAGATCACCGCCGGCGACTTCGTGGCCTTCACCGCCTACCTGGCCCTGCTCACCTGGCCCATGATGGCCCTGGGCTGGGTCATCAGCCTTAGCCAACAGGCCCGCTCGGGCATGGAGCGCATCGACCAGATACTCCTGGCCCAGCCGGCCATTACCGATCCCGACCGGCCCCGACCCCTGCCCCGGGCAGAGGCCCTGGGCATCGAGGCCCGCGACCTGAGCTTCACCTACCCCGGGGCCGAGGCCCCCGCCCTGCGCGGCGTGAACCTCACCATCGCCGCCGGCCGCACCACCGCCCTGGCCGGGCGGGTTGGCAGCGGCAAGTCCACCCTGCTAGCCCTGCTGGGCCGGTTGTACGACCCGCCGCCCGGCAGCCTGCTGGTGGGCGGAGTGGATGTGCGCCAGGTGCGCCAGGCCGAGCTGCGCGCCGCCCTGGTGCAGGTGCCCCAGGACGCCTTCTTGTTCAGCGCCACGGTGCGCGAGAACATCACCCTGGGCAACCCGGCGGCTGACGACCAGGCCCTGTGGGCCGCCCTGGCCGCCGCCCGCCTGGACCATGACGTGGCCGCCCTGGACCAAGGCCTTGACAGCGAGCTGGGCGAGCGGGCCCATACCTTGAGCGGCGGCCAGCGCCAGCGCCTGTCCCTGGCCCGGGCCCTGCTGCTGGACCCGCCGGTCTTGATCCTGGACGACCCGCTATCGGCCGTGGACACCGAGACCGAAGCGGCCATCTTGGCCAACCTGGCCGAGCTGCGCGCCGGCCGCACCACCCTGCTGGTGAGCCATCGCTTGGCCAGCGTGGCCTTTGCCCAACGCATCTACGTGCTGGACCGCGGCCGGGTGGTGGAGTCGGGCTCCCACCAGGAGCTGGTAAGCGCCGGCGGATTGTACCAGGCGCTGTTCGCCGAGCAGGAACTCTTGGCCCAACTTACGAGGTAATGCCGTGCCGCACATGGACTGGGGATACATGGAAGGCGACGACCTGGGCAAGCACCACGACTTCAGGGTGCTGGCCCGCCTGGCCGCCTACGCCCGGCCCCACCTGCGGCTCATCGCCATGGCCATCGGGGTGATCGTCATCTCCATCGGCCTGGACCTCCTGTTGCCCTACATCACCCGCACGGCCATTGACAGCTACATCGTGCGCCACGCCCTGGTCCTGGACCTGGCCCGCGCCCCGCGACCGGCAGTGCAAAAGTTCTTGGCCGCCGCCGGCGACCAGGTCTTGGCAACCAGGGACGGCGCCCGCTTCATCCCCGAGGCCCGCTGGCGCGAGCTGGACCACCGCGTCACCCGGCCCCTGCGCCGAGCCGGCGCGCTGGGCGAGCGTCCCTACCTCATGGTGGCCGACCACGGCCAGGCCCGGGACGTGGCCGCCGCCCACCCCGAGCTGTTCAGGCGCGCCAAGGGCTACCTTTTCATCAGCACCGACGACCTGCCGCGCCTGGGTCCGCGGCAGCTAAAGCAACTGCGCCGGCCGGACGTGGCCGGGCTGATCCGGCTGGCGCTGGTTTTCGTAGCGGTGAGTTTGTTCATTTTCCTGTGCGGGTTCGCCCAGCACATGCTCCTGGAGCGGGCCGGTCAAAAGATGATGCTCACCATTCGGCGCAACCTCTACCAGCACCTGCTCACCCGCTCCCTGGCCTTCCACTCCAACAACCCGGTGGGTAAGCTGGTCACCCGGCTCACCAACGACGTGCAGAACCTAAACGAGATGTACCGCACCACGGTGGTGGCCCTGTTCCAGGACTTCTTTCTCATCATCGGCATCGTGGTGGTGCTGCTGCTGTTGGACCTGCGCCTGGCCCTGGCCTGCATGGCCCTCACCCCGATCATCGCCGCTTTGGCCTGGGGTTTCGCCCGCCTGGCCCGTGACGCCTTCCGACGCCTGCAGGGCCACCTGGGGCTCATCAACGCCCGGCTCAGCGAGACCCTGGGCGGCCTGGCGGTGATCAAGCTCTTCCGGGCCGAAAAGGCCAGCCGGGAACAGTTCAACCGGCACAACCAGGGCTACTTCCAGGCCGGTCTGCACCAGATCAAGGTCTTCACCGTGTTCATGCCGCTCACCGAGCTCATCAGCGGCGCGGCGGTGGCCCTGATCATCTGGTACGGCGGCGGGCAGGTGGTGGCCGACCGCATCAGCCTGGGCACCCTGGTGGCCTTCATCTCCTACATGCAGATGTTCTTCCGCCCGGTGCGCGACCTGGCCGAGAAGTACAACATCCTGCAAAACGCCCTGGCCTCGGGCGAGCGCATCTTCCACCTGCTGGACAACGACCAGACCCTACCCCGGCCGGCGCGTCCCCAGCCCCTGCCGCGCTCCGGGGCCGGCCGGGTGCGCTTCGAGCGGGTCACCTTTGGCTACCATCCCCACCAGCCGGTGCTGCGGGAAGTCGACTTCACCATAGAGCCGGGTGAGACCTGGGCCGTGGTGGGAGCCACCGGCGCGGGCAAGTCCAGCCTGGTGAACCTGCTGCTGCGCCTGTACGATCCCCAGGAGGGGCGGGTCTTGATCGACGGGGTGGACCTCACCCGGGTGGAGCGCGGCGAGCTGGCCCGCCGGATGGCCCTGGTGGACCAGGACGTCTTTTTGCTGGCCGGCACGGTGGCCGACAACATCGTGCTGGGCCGCGACTGGATTGACGAGGCGCACCTGCGCCAGGCCCTGGAGGTGAGCGGGGCGCGGCACTTCGTGGATCAACTGGACCACGGCCTGGACACCGAGCTGGGCGAAGGCGCCCGTAGGCTCAGCGCCGGCCAGCGGCAACTGCTGGCCCTGGCCCGGGCCCTGGCCGGACA